>DYKI01000177.1 GCA_020722705.1 Chthonomonas calidirosea
TCGTTTTTCGCTTGGTGCTACGAGCCTGTCAAAGAGGTATTTTCAAGACAGCCGGGATTTTTCCGGCGAAAAGCGACCTTGTCTGATGGGATTTGCCAAAAGGTCAGGTGCGACGCACTCGCGGGCGCAATCAACGTTTCAATCAGTTTGCAGTACATCACGGTGTTTGGCGGGCCGGTTTTGAGGGTAAAATATGAGACATCCACCCGGCCATCGCAGGAGACCCCATGCCTGAAATTCAAAAGAGAAGTACACGGCGCAAGACCATCGGCGTGCTCGCCGCCCGCGTGGGCCGGATGTGGGAATCGGCGTTCCTGGCCGGCATTCTCGACGCCGCCGAAGCCCGGGACGTGAACGTGATCTTTTTCGTGGGCGGCAAGCCGTCGCCCATTTCGAAGGAGGGGGAGTCGAAGCCCTCGTTCGGCTTCTACGACCTGGTCAAATCGGATTTCCTTTCAGGCTATCTCTACGCGGCCGACGTGGCTTACGAGCTTTCGGTGGACGAGGCGCGGGCCTTCCACCGCAGTTTCCCCTCCCGCCCGGCGGTAGCCAACGCCATGGAAGTGGAGGGGGTGGTCAACCTGGTGGCCGACAACGAAAGCGGGATGCGCGCTATCATCCGCCACCTGATCAAGGAACACGGCTACCGGCGGATCGCCTTCATCCGCGGCCCCAGGGACCAGATGGACGCCCGCCAGCGCTTCGAAGCCTACAAAAAGGAACTGGAAGCCAACGGCCTGCGCTTCGATGAACGCCTGGTGGTGGACGGCGATTTCAGCGCCGAGAGCGGGCGGGCCGCCATGCGCACCCTGCTCGACGAGCGCAAGCTCCGCATAGATGCGGTGGCCGCCGCCAACGACCGGATGGCTTTCGGCGCATTGGACGTGTTGCAAGCGCGCGGCGTGCGCGTCCCGGCCGAGATGGCCGTGACCGGCTTCGACGACGTGACCGAAGCCGAGCTCAAGGGCGTCCCGCTGACTACGGTCCACCAGTCGTATTACGAGACCGGCTACAAGGCCCTGGAAATGCTCTCCAAGCGGCTCGACAACGCCACCGCCCCGCAGCGGATCGTCATCCCGACCGAGCCGGTGATCCGCTGGTCCTGCGGCTGCCTGCCGGAGAGCGTCCAACAGGCGGTGCTGGCCCCGGTCGAGGTGGCCCGCACTGGCCGCCTGGAAAACAAGCGCGAGGCGGCGGTCAAGGCCCTGCTCAAGGCAGGCGGCATCTCCGAAAGGTCGCACGAGGCCCAGCGCTTCCAGTTCCCGTTCAGCGCCTGCTGGGACAACTTCCTGTCGGTGATGCGTGGCGAGATCAAAAGCGACATGTTCCTCGAATCCATCGAGACCGCCATCACCCTAATGCGCGACACCGGGCGGGACGCGGCCGCCTGGCACAATTTCATTTCGACCCTGCGCCGCCACGCCCTGGCCGGCATCAGCGAAAAGGACGCCACCCTGCAAGCCGAGAACCTGTTCCAGCAGGCGCGCATGTTGGCCGGGGAGCTGTCGCAACGCTTCCAGGCTTACTACCGCCAGGAATTGGAACAGCAGGAAGAATTGTTGCAAGGCTTCAGCTTTACCATGGCCCCAGCCATGAGCCTGGAGGAGATCGGCGCGGCCATCGAGACCCACTTCGACAAACTGGGCGTGCCGCGCGGTTACGTGATGTTCTACAGCGACGTGAGCTTCCCGCAGCCCGCCAACCTGCCGCCGGGCGAGGAATACCGCCTGCTGCTCCAATATGACGAGGATGGCCTGCACATCCCGGCAGACCGCCCATCCGTGCCGGCGGGGCGCCTGCTGCCGAAGGGCAAATTCCCCGCAGACCAGCGCTTCAACGCCGTGGTCATGCCGTTGACCCTGGCCGAGAACCGTTTCGGTTTCATCTGGCTCGAAATGGGCCGCCGCGATTGGGAGGTCTACACCCGCATCCGCAACCTGGTCAGCAGCGCCCTCCTGCGCACCATGCTGGTCGAGCAGCGCGAGATCGCCCAGCGGGAGGTCGAACGCCTGCTGGGCGAGGCCAAACAGACCGCAGCCGCGCTCCAGATTGCGAAGGAAATCGCCGACCAGGTTGCCAACGAGAACGCCCTGCTCTACCAGGCCGAACAGGAGCGCCGCCAAACCGCCGACGGGCTGGCCCGCTCGGCCCGGCTGCTCTCCTCGTCCCTCAGCCTGAACGAACTCCCGCCCCGCATCCTGGAACAGCTCAACCAGTTGCTGCCCTTCTCGCGCGGCTGGCTGGTGATCAACGATCCGGGCGGGCTGCCGCAGGTCAGCGCCGCGCACGGCATCCCGGAGAGCGATCCACAGCCGGAGATTGACCTGGCCCTGGTCAACGGCGGGCTGTACGACGAGCTTTCCCGCAATGGCGACCCGATCCTGGTCAACGACATTTCAGACACCGGCGATTTCTTCCTGCCCAAAGGCGCCGGCCTGGACGCCTGCTGGCTGGCGATCCCGCTCATTTCGAAGGATCGCGTCAAGGGCATGATCCTGGTCACCCGCCCGCAAGCGAACGCCTTCGACGCCGACGACCTGCTGACCGCGACCACCTTCGGCATCCAGGCTTCCATTTCAATCGAAAATGCCCGTCTGTACGATGAAGTGACCCAGTTCAACCAAATGATGGAGCGCATGGTCGCCCAGCGCGTGGACGAGCTGAACGAAGCCTACGCCACCCTCTACAAACTGGACAAGAACAAGACCGACTTCATCAGCGTTTCGGCTCACGAGCTGCGCACCCCGCTGACGGTAATGAAGGGCTACCTGGGCATGCTGCGCTCGAACCCGGTCCTGCAAAAGGATACCAGCCTAGCCCAGGCTGTGGACGGGCTGATGAAAGGCACCAACCGTCTGCATCAGATCGTCAACAACATGCTCGACGTGGCCCGCCTCGAAAGCCAGGTCATCACCCCGGTCTTCGAGCAGGTCAACCTGTCGCTGGTGGCGCGCATCGTCCAAAAGGAGTACCTGCCCGACCTCGAAGAGCGCAAGATCAGCCTGGTCATTGACGAATCGCTCAACAACCTCCCCACTCTGACCGCCGACAGCGAACTGCTCCAGAAGGCGCTCGACTGCGTGCTGGTCAACGCGATCAAGTTCACGCCGGACGGCGGCCGGATAACGGTAACAGGACGCACCGTCCGGGACGAGCGGATGGGCGAATGCGTCGAGGTGCAGGTGCAGGATAATGGTATCGGCATCGCTCCCGAGAACCACCGTCTGATCTTCGAAAAACTTTACCAGGTCGGCAAGGTGGAGCTGCACTCCTCCGGGCAGACCAAGTTCAAGGGCGGCGGGCCGGGGCTGGGGCTGGCCATCGCAGCCGGGATCGTCAAGGCCCATTCGGGACGCATCTGGGTGGAAAGCCCCGGCTACGACGAAGAATCCTGCCCCGGCAGCACCTTCTTCATCCGCCTGCCGCGCACCCAGCGTAGCGCGCCAAGCTAACGATGTTCATCACCCAGCCTGCTTCCGTTTATACCCCGGTCGAACTGGCCGACCTGTTCACCCTCGGCTTTGCCGGTTATTTCATGCCCGTCAATTTCAACGAAGAGACTTTCCGCGCCTTCGTCGAACGGGATGGGGTGGATTTGAACGCCAGCCGCGTGCTCCTGCTCGACGGCGATCCGGCCGGACTGGCCTTGATCGCCCGCCGCGGCCCGGTCAGCCGCCTGGCGGCTATAGGACTGGCAGCCGGGGCGCGCGGGCGAGGGGCCGGTTCCTGGCTGATGGGGGAACTGCTCGCCGAAGCCCGCAAGCGCGGCGAGCGGCGCATGTTCCTCGAAGTCATCGCCCAAAACGAACCGGCCATCCGACTTTACGAAAAATCTGGCTTCACCAAACTGCGCCGCCTGCTAGGGTTCAGCGCCGAATCCCCCTCCGGCACAGCCGACGAGGCGCTCCAGCCCTGCACCCTGGGCGAGGTGATCCGCACCTTCGAGGACCACGCCCTGCCAGACCTGCCCTGGCAGGTGGACGCGGTGACCCTGATCCGCCTGACGGGGCCGACCTTCGCCTTCCACCGGGGCGGGGCTTACCTCGCCATCAGCGACCCGCAGGCCGGGCAGGTGACTATCCGCTCGCTGGTTTGCGATACCGCCGACGAGGGCCAGGAACAGGCGGCGCAGCTGCTCAAGTCGCTCTTCGCAGCCTATCCCGGCAAGGCTTGGCGCGTCCCGCCCATCTTCCCGGAGGAACTGGCGGGCGCCTTTGCCGGTGCGGGGATGAAGCAGGACGAACTGTCGCAATGGCAGATGGTGTGTAAATTGTAGAGTCAATCGCGGTTGGGGGCGGGAGGGACGCATTCGCGCAGGTTTGCTTTACCTATCACCAATATCTGTATCCGGGGGTGGGACTCGCGGGAGCGTAAGCCAGGTAAAGTCTCCAAACCCCGCGCCAGACCGTTTGAAATCCCTGGAAGGGCTTGCCGCGACAGACAGCCCCGCAGCTGCGGGGCTGTCTGCTGAAAACTGAACGCTGATCACTGATGGCTATCTGCTAAATGTGGATCGCTGCCCCCTCGGCCACATGCGCCGCCTCCATCAACACCTCGCTCAATGTCGGGTGGGCATGGACGTTGCGGGCGATCTCGGCCGGGGTCAGTTCCATCATGTGGGCCAGGGTCAGCTCCGGCAGCAGTTCGGTCACTTCGGGGCCGATCAGGTGCGCCCCCAGAAGCTCGCCGTATTTCTCATCCACCACCAGTTTGACCCAGCCGGCGTAATCGCCCAAGCCTAGCGCCTTGCCGTTGACCTGGAAGGGGAAACGCCCGGTCTTGACCTGGTAGCCGCGTTCCTTCGCCTGGGCCTCGGTCAACCCGAACGAAGCGACCTGCGGCTGGCAATACGTGGCGCGGGGCATCATTTCGTAATCCAGCGTCACTGTCTCTACGCCGGCGATATTTTCCGCTGCGACGATTCCCATGGCCGAGCCGACGTGGGCCAGCATCAGCTTGCCGGTCACATCGCCGATGGCCCAGATGCCGGGGACATTGGTCGCCATGTGCTCGTCAATTTCGATGAAGCCGCGCTCGCTGATCTTGACGCCGAGTTCTTCAAGCCCCAGCCCTTTAGAATTGGGACGGAAACCGATCGCCACCAGGGCCTGATCCGCTTCGAGGACTTTCGTGCTGAGCGGAGCCGAAGGCGAAGTCGAAGCAGCAGCGGATACCGTGACCCGGACTCCACTGTCAGTTGTTTCCACCGCCTCGACTTTATGCCCGGTAAGAGCCTTGATCCCGTTCTTCTTGAAGGCTTTTTCCAATTCGGCGGAGACTTCCTCGTCTTCGAGCGGGACCAGGCGCGGCAGCATCTCGACGAGGGTCACGTCCACGCCGTAAGAGTTCCAGATGGTGGCGAATTCCACGCCAATCGCCCCGGAGCCGATCACAATGGCCGACTTGGGCAGCTTATCCTGCATGATGGCTTCGAGGTAAGTGACGACTTTCTCGCCGTCCACTTTCCACGCGCCGGGGACGGCCGCGCTGGCGCCGGTAGCGATGATGACGTTTTTAGCGGACAACGCTTTCGTTGCGCCATCCGCGCCGGTAACGGTGACAGCCCTAAACGTCGTCGAAGGGCCGGGTCCAGAAAGGCGCGCGGTCCCCATATAAACGTCAATCTTGTTCTTCTTCATCAGGAATCCGACGCCCTTGACCAGCCGGTCCGAGACCTGGCGGGAGCGTTTGAAGGCGACGCTGAAGTCGAGGTTCAGGTTATCGAACGAGAAGCCGAATTCCTTGCCGCGCTCCCGTAAAGTGTGGGCCACTTCGGCGTTCTTGAGCAGGGATTTGGAGGGGATGCAGCCGACGTTGAGGCACACACCGCCGAGCCATTGTTTATCCACGATGGCGGTCTTCTGCCCCAGTTGGGCGGCGCGGATGGCGGCCACGTAGCCGCCCGGCCCCGCGCCGATGACGATCACATCATAGG
>DYKI01000178.1 GCA_020722705.1 Chthonomonas calidirosea
GCGTCGGCGCGCGGGAGAGGGTCAGGGTGAGGGCTGAGACGCCCAAGGCAAGAGGTGAGTGGCGAGTGACGAAGGGGCACATGCCGTTACTCCTCTCCCGCGCAAATCGCACCCCTCGCCCTGGCCTTGCCTTCACGCGCGGGAGAGGCTGGGTGAGGGTGCCGCCAGTCCCCTCTCCCGCGCATGCCGAACCTGGGCATTGCACTCGCGTCGGCGCGCGGGAGAGGGTCAGGGTGAGGGCTGAGCACTGCAAGACAAGAGGTGAGTGGCGCGTGGCTCATGCTCTGGGCGCCAGCTTGTAGATGGCCACGTCATAGGGGCCGAGCGCCGCCTCTTTGGTGCCCGAAGGTCCGAGGAGCGTTTCGACGATGGGCGGCAAGGGGACCCACTGGTCCTCGCCGGTCTGATTGACGAAGAAGACGAAGCGTTCTTCGCCCTTGCGCCGGACGCGGACGTCCACGCCGAGGGGTATCCCTTCCAGAGTGGGCAGACCCAGTTCGTCAACGATCATCGCCACAACGGCTTCGTAGAACTCGGCCTCGCCGATCGTGCCCAGGTAGCAGCACGAACCCTTGCCGAAGCGGTTGCGGGTGACCACCGGCTCTCCCGGAAAGTGCCCCTGCTCCCAGGTGGCGACCGCTTCGGCCCCCTTCAGGGTCAGGTAGTCGGCCCAGACCTTCGCACAGAACTCGCGCCCGTCGGCCATCCGGATCAGGCAGCCTTCGGACCCTTCATTGCCCTCAGCCGCCGATGATAACGGGACCGTGGGATAGATGGGGCTGTAGTCGTCCACCTCGATGCCGGCCACCTCGGCCAGCGGTCCGGGAAGAGGCTCCGTGCGGCAGGTGTTGTCGGCGTGCTTGACGCCGGTCCTCGGGTTGAGCACCAGCGTGCCGCCGTTCTTCACATAGTCGGCCAGACGTTGCGCGTCGTCGTCGGTGAGGATGTACCAGGACGGGACAAATACGGCCTGAAACGACGCCAGGTTCGTCGTGATGGGCACGATGTCGCCTCCCAGCGCGCGCCTGCCGAGGGCGTTGGCGAACCGCCGCACCTGTTCCCACCAACCGAGGCCATCAATCTGGGGCTGGATCTGCAGCGCCCAGTTCTGCTCGTAAGAGTTGAGGATGGCGACCCGGCTCTTGACGATGGAACCGTCAAGCTCCGGCGAGAGCTTCGCCACCTCCGATGCGAAGCCGGCAATCTCATGGTAGCGTCGGCGGGGAATGCCGTCGTGGTTCAGAATGCCGTGCCAGTACTGCTCGGTGCCATACAGGCACGATCGCCAGCGGAAGAAGAGGACAGCATCTGCACCATGGGCGATGGCCTGCCATGCCCACATGCGTATCTGCCCCGGAGCAGGCCGCACGCCCATACGCTCCCATCCGGGGATGCCGCTCTGCTCCTCCATGACCCAGATGTTCTTCTCTTTGATGCCTCGCATCGCATCGTGCGCCATGGCCGGGTCACGGTCGGCATGCCAGGCTCCGCCGGGATAGTTGTCCCACGAAACGAAGTCGAGGTCCTCCGCCAATGCCACGTAGTCCATCGAGTCATGCAGGCCCATGAAGTTGTGGGTGATGAAATGGCCGGGCGCCAGACGTCGGATGATCTCCACCTGGTCATGCTGGAAGGCGACCGTCGTTTCGGAGGCGAAACGACGATAGTCCAGCCACAGAGAAGGATTGTGGGACTGGCCGCATCGGGCCTCCCACGGCAGCGGGATCTGGGACCATCCGCTGTACTCCTGGCTCCAGAATACGGTGCCCCAGGCAGCATTGAGGGCATCGAGCGTGCCGTATTTCCGTCGCAGCCATTCGCGGAACCGCCGCGCGCAGTCGTCGCAATAGCAGAGGTTCGCTTCGAACTCGTTGTCGGTTTGCCACCCGATGACGGCGGGATTGTCGGCGAAACGGGCGACCATCGCCTCGGTGATGCGTCGTGAATACGAGCGCATGATCTCGTTGCCGAGACACCGCTGGAGGCGCGTGCCGAATCCCTTCCGATAGCCGCGCGGATCCGCAGGATACAGCTCGGGATAGCGTTCATGGAGCCATGCTGGAGGCGTCGCCGTCGGTGTGCCGAGCACCACCTCGATGCCCTCACCGTGCAGGATGCCGATGGCGCGTTCGAGCCAGTCGAAGTCGTAGCGGCCCTCCTGAGGCTCCATGCGGCACCAGGCGAACTCGGCCATTCGCACGACGCTCAGGCCCGCCTCGCGCATCAGGCGCGCATCCGTGGGCCAGCGGTCCTCCGGCCAGTGCTCGGGGTAGTAGTCCACTCCTACGCGCATGCTGTGCTCCTCTTGCGGGGTCCGTGGAGCAGGTCCATTGCGTGCCGGCAGTTCTCGGGTGCTGCCTGATGCCCGCTCCGCGTGATGTCCGGCTCTTTCGACGCCATGATCCCGTCGTCCTTCTTTGCAGAGGCCGGCTCATCACGCGAGATTCCCCGGAACGGCGATCATGGACTCCGGTTGGCGTCATCGGCGAGTCCTTCGACAGCGGCGTGCCCATATACGAACCGGCCTGTCGCCGTCCCGGCTCGCCACATGGGCCGATTTCAGGACGTGTGCCGCCCGATCGCGACCGCCAGAATGACAGCGACGCGGAGCGCAACGAGGCCGACCACAAGCGCACGCATTGCAGCACGGCTTGTCGTGCAGTGGCGCTCGCACCAGGCGGCAACGGGAACCGAAGCGGCGCTCGAAGCGACGACAGAGTGCCAGCCCTGAATGCACACGGGCGACAACGCGGCAGAAACCAGCAGCGCCGCGAGCGACACGCGCGAGTATGTGCGCATCCAGACCATTGGAGGCCGCGCCGAGCGGAGCGCTCCCTTGCCAAGGAACCAAACGCTCGCGACGACACTGACCAGGACCGACACAAACGAGAGGCCGGTGACAGCCACCATGAACACGCGAACCACAAGGTCGCCAGAGCGATGGCCGAAGGTCCCACCCTCATACAAGCGGTTCTGGCGCATCTGACGGTTCATGTCCGACGAGCCCATGCGCAGCCAGAAGCCCGCGGCGCGAATGACCGGATACACGTGGACGAGACCAAAACCCACGTGGGAATCGGGATGGCGTGTGCTCAGCGTTTCTCCGACCGCAGCGGCTCCTCGTCCGTTGAAATCCGGCACCAGGGTGAGAGCGCCCAACAGGACTCCGACCAGGATGCCCGACCCGACGATCCAGATCGTCCGTCTCAAGGCAAGATATGCGACCGTCATCAGCGGCACGATGGCCGCGCCGTGGACCTGGGCGGCAACGGTGAGCAGATATCCGAGGATGGCCGAACGGCGGAAGTCCGGTTGCTTTCGCATGCCGAGGCACATGGCGAACACAAGGGAACCCAGCGTGAGCATCAGGGCCGGCTCCCAGGCCATGGCGCCATGGTAGAGAGTCCACGGTGACACCCAGTACATGAGGAGGAACCAGAAAGCGTATCGTGCCGATATCTCCCGAGCGATCACCAGAGCCAGATAGGCCGTGCTGAGAGCAAGCAAGCCGAGTGCCATCACCCTGGCCGACGCCACTCCCGGGGCGATCAGTTGGGTCAACCCGAACGTCATGTGCAGGAACACGCCGGCAGGGAACCGACTGAGTGTTGGGTGTCCTGGCAGCTCCCTTCTCGCAACGCCATCGTCTACGAAGCGGTCGGCGATCCCCGTGAGCGTAATCTCGTCGTCCGTCACGCCAAGACTCGCGGACATGGTGACGGCGAGGGCAAGCCCGGCCACGTAGACCACGGCCGAAAGCCCGGCCCACCTGTCGCGGTGCGTCACTGCGATCCTCCCCGTCCGCAACAGAGGTCATCGGGGACGATCAGGGAGGGACGGCCTCCCCGCCGTCCGAAATGCGGGTCATCGGGGACGATGCCCCTATTCATGACATGATCCCGGATGATGATCCGTCCCACAGGACCATGGCATCGCAGCGGCGGCGGTAGAGGACGACGTGTTCTTGATGAATGATGGCTCTCAGCAAGCACGTGCATGCCTTCGATGAATGCGCGAAACTGCTCGGCGGTGCGCGTCGCCACGGGCGACTCCTCAGATGGCATGATCGGGCTTTTCGTGAACCCGCGAACCTGCGCGAGGACCGTTTCTTGCACCTGCATGGTTATGGGTACATCTTTCCGCGTGTCCTCGTGGCCCGCTGATGCTCATATCGTACCCTGCGGCACGGGTGGCCGGCAGTCGGTTGTCGCGACAAGCATGCCGACTTCAACGCTCTCGCTCCACAGAGGCGTCGGCCGACCGGCACGGACTGCGGCCACGCCGAGCGCCCCGACGGCTCTCAGGCCTCGTCTCGTGTTCGAGGGCCGACCCTGACCCGCATGGCCGCATACGGTTTGCCGGCGATGCTTTCCAGACGGCGGAGTTCAGGCATCAGCGGGCCGTCGGACGGCAGGCGTTCAAAGCCCAACTTGGTGTAGAGCCCGGCGGCAGCGGCGTTGTCTTCCCCGACTGTGAGCAGGACCGACTCCGCTCCCATGCGGGCAGCCATGTCGAGCGCCTGCCGGCAAAGCCACGTGCCGATGCCCATACGCCTGAATGGCGGCGCGACGCTCATGGCGTGAAGCCAGAAACCGCAGCGGCAATCCGATGGATCCGTCACGCGGGTAAGCGCCACCGTGGCAGGCTGAAACGTGCCGAACTCGGCGCACAACACTGTGCGGTTGTCTCCTTCGGTGCGCACGTTGAGCTTCAGGGACCGAACCACACGGCGGCTTGCTGCTCGAAAGAGCCGGGTGCGCCGCAACGCTCCGATCAGCGGGTTTCCTCCCATTGCCATCGCGCCTTTCAGCTCACGGCTCGTCGTAGCCCTTCAGTTCCCTGAACCATATGTTTCTATAGCGCACCGGGCTGCCGTGGTCCTGCAGGACAAGCGGGCCCTTCTCGCCGTGCGGGGTGTACGTCGGCAGCGCCCGATGCGTCATCGCCCCCATGACCTCGGTGTGATTGTGGACCAGCACGCCGTTATGGAACACGGTATGGTAGGCAGGCCTGACGAGCTTGTCGCCGTCGAACCTCGGACCGGTGAACACGATGTCGTAGGTCTGCCATTCGCCCGGCTTGCGGCATGCGTTGACGAGTGGCGGATACTGCCCGTAGATCGAGGCGCATTGCCCGTCGGGATAGGTCTCGTTCTTGTAGTTGTCCAGGACCTGAATCTCGTAGCGCCCCATGATGATCACGCCGCTGTTGCCCCTGCCCTGGTCAATGCCCTGAGGCGGATCAGGCACAGCAAACTCGACATGGAGCTGGCAGTCGCCGAACTCCACCTTGGAGATGAGGGTGCCGCCGTTCTTCGGTATCTCCATGTAGCCGTTCTCGACCTTCCACCGAGCCGGCCGGCCACCATCGGTCTGCCACTTCGAAAGGTCGGTGCCGTCGAAAAGGACCACCGCATCCGAAGGCGGCTTGCCCGCCTGTTCCTGTGTACTGGACGTGCCGGGCTCGATTACCTTCGGCTGGGGACGCCTGCCATCGTGGACGCGCCACTTGCCGCCCGGCAGGAACGGCGTGTCGTCGTATCCAACCTTCCTCCCATCCTGAAGAGCGATGGCCGCCGCTCCGCCCGCCAGAAGCGCCAGAGCGCCGGCGATGGCGGCGTATCGCTTTGGAGACTGACCCATTCCCTTATTGACCATGATTCCACCCTTTCCCGTGCATGGATTGGCTGACGGCACACCGTAGTGTTCGCCACGGCCACGCGGTATGCCTGCATCTTCCCGATTCCGGTACGTGGGCGAGCCAACCGCTTCAAGCCGTCCGTCCTGCGGCGGTACGAGAACCGTGCGGTTGCCTCTCCCCTACGACCCGTGAGCGGAACGCCCTCGCCGATGCATGATGGGAAGGACGTGGCCTATGGCACGGCGAAGATGAGACCATGGGCGGAATGACGCGACGAACCATGC
>DYKI01000179.1 GCA_020722705.1 Chthonomonas calidirosea
GTATCCTGCCCCAGTTCCCAGATCATCACGCCGCCCAACTGCTGCGCCAGCGCGTAACGCGTTTTCTGTTGGATGGTCGTAATGCCGTTGAAGTAGATATCCCCGACCTCATCCACGTCCGGCGCGGGATGGTAGCGCGCGACGATTTCCGCGTAGGTGAAGGCATTGTCCCAATGGCTGAGGCTGCGCCCGTAAAACGGCACACCGAGCAGGAGCTTTTCCGGCGGCGCGCCGCGTTCGATGAACGCCTGGATGTCCTCTGTGGCCTGCTCGAACGTCGAGTGGCGGCCCTCGTGATCGTAAGCCATCACGTGGATGCGATCCACGGCGGTGTAGAGGTCGTCGCCCAGGTCTTGCCAGCCTGCCAGCGCCACGCTCACCCGCAGGTGATGCGGCGCAAACGCCTGACGGACCTCGGCGAGCAGCGCCACGTAACCCGCCCTTTCCGCTGCGTTTTCGGGAAACTCCCAATCGAAATCCACGCCGTCCAGTCCGTTTTCCAGGCAGTACGCGGTAATCCTTTGCACGGCCTGTGCCCGCAGTTTCGGCTCGGTGGCGACGGCGGCGAAGTTTTGCGAACGCTCCCACCCGCCGATGGCGACATAGATGCGCGTGCCGTAGGTGGCGCTCATCTCACGTAAGGCGACGAGCGTCTGCGCGGTCAATCGACTGGCGTCCAGTTCGCCGGAGGCGTGCAGGCCGGCGGAAAAGTAGACGATGTCGGTAACGTAGTTTCCCCACACCGGGTCGAGTGCACGGTAGTCGGGCAGATAGCCAACGACGGCAAATTCGCATGCTGATGGGACAGGTTTGGGTGTTGGCAGCGGCAACGTCGCAGTGGGGAGAGGGAGCGCCGGCAACGGGGCGGTGATTGTCGCTGCTGTAGGCTTGGGCGTGGGTATGGGTTTCGGTGTCTCAGTTGCCTGGGATGATGAGGATGTGCAGGCAGGAAGCAGTGCCGCGCACAGTGCAAAGCTGAGTCCCCAATACGGATATGTCCGGCTCATATCACGACTCCACCACCGGCATGAACACGCGTACCCCGTCCTTCTCATCCACGATATAGGCTGAGGACGGATACCCCAACGCCACACGCACCAGCCACATGTCGCCGATGGCGCTGCCGACGTTGAGCGCGGCACAAATAGCGATAACCCACGCCAGCCACTCCGCCAGCGGGAACATCAGCAACGCCATCCCCACCAGGCTCAGCCCCACCAGCGGCGCCAGGGCGATGACGAGGTAGGCGTTGCGGCGGAAGGCATAGCCGGCCGCGGTCGCGTAGAACATGCCTTGTTGCCATATCACGCCGTATTTGGGTCGCGCGCCGTAGCCGCGCAGCGCCAGGCCGTGGGTGAGTTCGTGCAACACGATGGTCAGAGGGATGGCAATGAGCGTTCCCGTCATCTGCCCAATGCGCATTTTTAAGGACGTAACTGCCGGCTGCCACAGGCGCGCCCAGGCTAAAAACAGCACCAGCGCCAGGCCCATCAAAGCCAGACCGACCACGTTCAGCACCACGAGCAGCGTTTTGTGATGTGAGAGCTTCCAGTACAACACTTCAGCGTAGTTTTCGGGAAGGTGGGTGGGAGATGCAGGTTCCGTCGTCATAGGTTAACTCCTGCGAAAATGGCCTCATTTAACGCTTAAGGCGGATCACAATCCGCCGTTCCTGAAGCGCCGGATTATGATCCGGTGCAAGCCCTTTTATGAGTGTTAGTGTTCTTGCGGCTGTTCTTGGACAGTCATACGCTGAACGGCGCCTCCTCGACAAAACAACCCGCTTCGGCTTCATAGGCGCGCACCCGCTCGCTGGCGAGATCGTAGACCCAGCCGTGCAGGCGCAATGTTCCTGCACGCTCGGCTTCCGCAATGAAGGGATAGCTGCGCAGGTGTTCCAGTTGTAACAGCACGTTCGCTTCGATCAGCGCGTCCAACTGCACTGCGCCCGACATCTCAGCCGGGATGTGCGTTTGCGCGTCCTGGGCATACTGCAACCATTGCCGCAGCCCAGGCTCCAACGCCTCGATGTGCGCCAGCGCCTGCATTCCCCCGCAGTGGCTGTGCCCGCACACCACCAGGTCGGCGACGTGCAGGTGCAGCACGGCATATTCCAGCACGGCGGCAACTGCCGTCTCGCCTTGTTGCGCCGCCGTGTAGGGCGGCACGATGTTGGCGATGTTGCGCATGGTAAACACCGTGCCGGGATGCGCATCCAGGATGTGAGAGGGTAAAATGCGCGAATCCGAACAGCCGATGTAGAGCAATACAGGATGTTGTCCCTGCGCCAGTTCGGCCATGAGTGCTGTTTCCGTCCGAGCACATGTCTCGCGTGTGCACCGCGTTTGCACGACCAAAGTATCCACCAAAGAAACCTCCTCCAATAGTCTCGGAAAATAGCGAAGACTACAAAAGTCTCAGCACGTATTGTACCTTGCAGACCAATTGTTTCGGTAGACTTTTGTAGTCTGGTTCCTGCTAAAGTGGCAAGAAAAAGGGTGTCATCGTGGTTGGCGTACCGCCTACGATGACACCCCCTATTATGCTCCTATCTTCGAAGAAAACAAACGCGCTCGGTGCCTCCCCCTCCGGGAGAAATTCTTCGCAAGCTCATTTTTCTACGGTCACTACAATGATATCGCCCTCCGCCAGTCCGAGGTTTCGATAGCGCCCCGCTTCGCTCCGCCAGCGCAGGTTGAAGCCCCAGCCGTGCCAGTCCCACACGGAAAGGGTGCGCTGTGCGGCATCCAGGCCATCGCCGGGTCGCGCCGATTCCAGCACGAGCAGTTCCTCCACACCGTCGCCATCCACGTCCGCCAGCGCGGTCTCGTGAATCCCGTAGGTCACGGCGGAGCCGCCCCAGATGACCTTGACCGCCCCGCCGCGGTGCCCGATGATGAAGGGATGGCTGGTAAGGACGCCCGCGTCGTCGGGTTTCCAGAGCGCCGCCAGGATTTCGTAGCGCCCGTCGTCGTTGGGATCGCCCAGCGCTGCGTCCACCACGCGCCACGCCGGATCGCTGCGCCAGATTTCCACGTCGCCCTGCAAGACGCGCAGGGTTTCGCCTTCGCGCAGGATCGTCTCCGGGACGCCGTCGCCGGTCAGGTCAATGGCGCCTGCGGTAAAGGGCGCGTCCACGCCATCGGCGGGCGGTTCCACGGCCCAACACGTCTGTCGGTCACAGGCAAAACTTACCTGTCGCGCCGTGCGGGCCAAGATTGTCATCCCCAGCGCAGCCAGAGCCAACAGTGCGGCAAGAAACAGCCGGCGCACGGAATCACCACGCGGGGCGCGCGCCCGCGACGACGATGCGCGTGACCGACCAGGTCTCGCCAGTGCGCTCCAGGGTGTAGGTCACGTCCAGGGTGTAAGGGCCGCGCATCCCGATCTGCTGCATATCGTTCTCGGCGCCGGTTTCGGCAGGATGTGCTGCGCCGCTGTAAGCGTAAAGCGTATCCTGCCAGGTCTCCCGCACCGTGACTACCGCCAGGTCCGCGGATTGCATGTCGAAGGAACGGTAATCTGTTCCCACCCATTGCCGCCCCTCGAAGTGCTTTTCAGCCTGTAGAGCGGCGATTTCAGCGGCGATGAAGTCCAGTGCCGCGCCGCGCGCCAGGTTGTTGTACTCAGACGCCACGTACTGTGTGTCCAGATAGAAAATGGCATTGACCCAACCACGCTGAAAGGCGTAGAGCGCTTCTTGCAAGTCGGAATACTCGCCCTCTGGGGTATAGAAGCTATCGATCCAGTCGGGTTGCGCCGGGGCCGCGCCGTCATCCAACAGCCCTTGCCATTTCTCGTCGGTCAGCCGGTCGTCGGCGGGCCAGGGGAACTCGTAGTACGAGAAGATGCCGCCCTTGGCGACTTGCAGGCGCAGGCTACCGTCCTCTTCGACCAACGGGACAACGACGTGGATTTCACTGACGCGCCCAATGCCCACTTCCAACACGACGGGGTTGGGTGCGCCGTCAGCGTCGGGATCGGGGTCGGTGGCGACGTCGGCAATGATCGCTGCTTGCGGGTCTTCTTCCATGTAGACGACGTCGCCGGACTCGCTTCCCGTGTCGGCGGAGGCCATCACCAGGTGTTCCAGTTCGCCGCCGTAGTAGCGGATGCGGTGGTGTTCGTCTTCGGTGAGCGGGACGCCGGAGAGTTGCTTTTCCGCCATTGCCTTGAGCGCCAGCGCCAGCTCCTCGATGCGCGTGAGGCTGTCGGCGTCCTGCTCTCCCAGCAGGCTGCGGGAGGCGAGGCCCTCGCGCGTCATTGCGGCCAGCGCCGCCACGCGCGCGTAGAACTCCGGGACGGGTTCGACGTAGCCCCGCGCCGGCAGTGGATCGGGCGGTGTCGGCATCCAGCCCGCGCCCATCTCCGCGTAGGCTTGCTTGGCGTAGAGGATGGTGTCGTGCTTCAGTTCGGCCCAACTGCCCAGGGCGGTGTGCAATTGCTTGTCGCGCCACGCGACGGACTGCATGAAGGCGGGATAGCCCGCGCCGGGCGTTTCGAGGAGCGGGTAGAAGGTGTAGAGCCAGCCATTGTAGACCGTCTCCGTCCAATCGTCCACCGTGAGGCTGCCGGTCCAGGCGCGCATCTTGTCCATTTGTAGCGTGTAGCTCAGGTAGTGGGTTTCCCCCATCGCGTCCAGCAGCTCATAGGCGCGTTCCGATCCCATCGCGGCGAAGACGTCCAGCCCTTTGGGCAGCCCGCGCCGTTGGCCGTTGGTGATGCCCACGTTGCGGTAGATGAGCTGGCGGAAGATGTAGGCGTCGGGCACGAAGCGCTGTCCCATAAAGCGCAGACCCTTGGTCTGCTCGGTCTCATCGTCCGTGTCGGAGATGACCAGGCCGAGGATGCGCGGCGCGGGCAGCGCGTCGGTGGCGGCGATGAAGACATCCAGGTTCGTGTCATCGGCCAGCGTTGTCAGCGCCGGATTTTCGCCATAGACGGCGTCCATCACCGACAGATAGTCGAGCGCGGTGAGGTCGTCGCTGCGCCCGACGAGGAAGGCGGTGGGATCGTAGAGATCGGCCCAGGCTTCCAGCGCGGGGCGTCCCTTCACCTGGGTGTTGCGCAACACCTGCACCAGCAGCAACGCGGAGCGGGTTTCCGCCCGGCCCACGTCGGCGTCTTTGGTCTTCAGGCGGAAGGTCATGCGGCCATACCACATCATGCTCTTGAAATAGGCTTTCAGCGCGTCGCTGCGCGTGTAGTGGCCGCGCGGGATGTACTGGGTGTAGTCCTCGCCGAACTCCAGGCCGGGGAAGAGCGGCGAAAACTGAATGCCGGAGGCTGCCTCGATGTTGGCGATTTCGGCTTCCGCCAGACCGGCGGCGTAATCCGGGATAGGGAAATCGGGGTCGGCAAGTCGACCGCTCACGGCGATGAAGGCGACGGTGCGCAGGGCCGCATCCTCCCACGGCGTGCCGCGCAATTGCTGGTACTGCGCGTCCGCCGTCTCAATCAGCGCGCGGTTGAGCGACTGCAACAGCGGGTGGAAGTATTCGACCTCGGCGGTGCGCAGCGTCTTGTCGAACATCAGGTGATAGACGTGCAGCAGCGAATCGCTGGTGATGAAGATGGGGACGTTGGCGTAGCGCGCCTTCTCGTAGACGGTGAAGAATTCTTTCTCCTGCAAGCCGGGGCTGGCGGCGACGCCATCGCGGGCCAGGCGGGCCAGTTGGTCCGCCGAGAGGGGCATAGCGACGTGCACGTTGCTTAGATCGGGGGCGATGGCGGGCTGGTCGAGCGCGGGGACGACGTTCACCGGCTGGGGATTGTACGGCGCGAAGACGGATTTGGCGCGCGGCTGCACCGCCGGGAGATCCGGGGGTGTCGGCGTCGGCGCTTCCGAGGTGACTTCGGCGGTGGGGGGTGTTTCGACGGTAGCCGTAGGCGGCGTCTCGGT
>DYKI01000036.1 GCA_020722705.1 Chthonomonas calidirosea
CGGTATTTGGGCGGAAGGCGGCGATTTGTTGGTCAGCGGCACGGTGGATTCAGGCGCGGGCGCAGGTTGGCACTGGACAAGCGTTACGGAAACGTGGCTTGGGGCAGGCGACTATGTGATAGGCGCGTTGTACGCCGACAGCACCAATCCGGATTTGGTGGCCCAGAATGCTTCGACGGTCACGATGGGAAGCGGGATCACCTACGGCGGGAACCGTTATTACTCTGGTTCAACGTTGACCCGACCGGATACTACAACGGGCTTTGCGGGGAACGCCTTCTTTGGTCCGAACTTCCAATACACGCCGGAGCCGGCCCTCCTCCAGCTCCCGTTCCTGATCGCGGCCGGCGGCGCCGGCCTCTGGTGGAGGAGCCGCAAACGTCGGGTGCACGACTGATCGTCAACGCCCGTAGGGTGTTCTAGTCGGATACTGACAATCTGTCTGCGCAGAGGGCATCCTTGGCCCATGACGAAACCAGGGACCGCTCTCCCCATCTCCACGGCTCATCGAGGCACGCTCGACGTCTGGGTCCGCGCCCGCAACGCGTCGCATTGCGGGCGCGGATAGGCTTGCCGGCCGCCGACGGGGTTTCGAACAATGGGATCGTGAAGAGGCCGGGTGTGTCAAGGCCGACCGTGATCCTGTGGCGCGACCGCTTCAGCGCTAAGGGGCCGATCAGCCTGACGAATGATGCGCCGCGCGGCCCCTCCTCGAAACGGCTGGACGCTGCGACGGTGGCCGCGCTTCGACCTGCACTTCGCACCCACCAGTTCATCCTGGGTCAACCTCATCGAGCGCTGGATCGGCGAGATCACGCGCACAGGCGCATCCGCCGCGGCACATTCCACAACGTCCCCGTGTTGGCCGGGATCCTCGAGGTCAGCATCCAGGCCAACAAAGACCCGAAGCCCATCATCCGGACCACGACGGCAGCGGCGATCATCGCAAAGATCGAGAGTTGTAAAGCGGTGGCGGAGACACTACGCCGGCGCACATGTCTCGAGAGCTGCCGTGGCGGGGGCGCCGCACACGAAGAAGGATATCCGGCCCGGGACGTTGAATCCGCCCCTGAGAGGCATATGCATCCCATGGCAACGCGACCGCGCTTGATCCTCATAGACGGCTACAGCCTGCTCTTTCGCGCCCACATGGCCTATGGCTCTGCCGATACGCTTCGGACGCGCGACGGCAGACCGACGGGCGCTGTCCATGGCTTCACCAGCATGCTCATCAGCATCTTGGAGAAAGAGAAGCCCGATGCTGTGTACGTGGCATGGGACGCGCCTGGACCGACCTTCCGCGACGAGCTTTTCGATTCGTATAAAGCCAATCGGCCGGAGACCGATCCTGATCTGAAGGCGCAGTTCGAAGTGGTCCGCCGTCTGGTGGACGCCTTCGACGTGGCCTGTGCGGAGGTGCCAGGCTTCGAGGCTGACGATCTGATCGGCACGCTCGCGCGCGCCGGCGTGGACGAAGGCTACGACGTGCTCATCGTGACGGGTGATTCGGATCAGCTTCAACTGGTGAGCGATGCCGTATGTGTCCGTATGACCACGCGCGGTGTCAGCGAGAGTGTGGATTTCGACGCGGACAAGGTCCGGGACAAGTACGGCATCGGCCCGGAGCTCGTGGCGGACTTCAAGGCGCTGGTCGGCGACAAGTCCGACAATGTGCCGGGCGTGCCGGGAGTCGGAGCCGTGACTGCCGCACGGCTGCTGCGGGAGTACGGATCTCTGGAGGCGATTCTGGATGGCGCCGACGGTCTGCCCGAGCGCACGGCGACCGACCGGAAAGTCAAGGAGGCGCTCCGATCGGCTCAGGAGACGGCCAGGTTGGCGCGCTCCCTGACCACGATCCGCACCGACGTGCCTGTTGATCGTCCGATCCGGCGCTATGCGCCCACAAGCGCGACATGGGAAGCCGTTCGGCGTGTGTTCGCTGATCTCGAGTTTCGCGGTTTGGCCCAGCGCCTTCCGAAATCGGACGCCGCCCAACCGCCGGCAAAAGCCGTTGCCGAGCCCGCCGTCTCGGAGAATCCGCCGGTCGCTGAGGATGCCGAGTCCGTGGCCGCTGCCGAGTGCGTCGAGATCGCCAACGACGAAGAGCTGGCCGTCGCCCTGCGCGCCGTGAAGGAGGCCGGCTGGGCTGCGATACGGCTCGACATGGCCGACGCCCCATCCGGGCCGAAACGGTGGCGGGGCGTTGCGTTTGCGACCGAGGGACCGCGCGCCTGCTACGTCCGCGTTGACACGGCGGGGATCGAGACCGGCATGCTGCCGGGCTCGGATGACAGCGGTGGATACTCGGTGGAACCGACCGTTCTTTCTCCGCTGCTGCTCGATCCTGACGTGCGCAGGGTCGGCCACGATGTCAAGGGGCTGATGCATGTTCTGCGCCGACACGGGATCACATCGCCCGAGTACGAGTTCGATACTATGGTGGCCGGCTATCTGCTCGACCCAGGGCACAGCGCATTGGGTCTGGATGATCTTGCCGCAAAGTACCTCGGCGACGATGGGCGGGCCGCCCTGAACCAGCACGCGATGGCGGAGTGCCGGGCTGCCGATCGGATCGGCAGGCTCCGGTCGGTCCTTCGGCGGCGGCTCGAGCGGGACGGACTGCTGGACGTGATGCAGAAGATCGAGATGCCCCTCGTGTCGGTACTGGCATCGGTCGAGGCACAGGGCATCGTCGTGGATCGTGGTCGGCTGTCGGCGCTGTCGGCGGAGATGTCGGCGCGGATAGGGGAACTGACCGAGGCGATCCATACGATGGCCGGAGAGAAGTTTGCGATCGGCTCGACGCAGCAGTTGCAGCGCATCCTGTTCGAGAAGCTCCAACTGCCGGCCGGCAAGCGCATCAAGACCGGACTCTCCACGGCGGCCGCGCACCTCGAGACGCTTGCACAGGAGCATGAGATCGCCCGCCTGATCCTCGAATACCGAGAGGTGACCAAGCTCAAGAGCACCTACGTTGACGCGCTGCCAAAGCTGATTGATCCTCGGACGGGCCGGGTCCACACCACGCTGCACCAAACGGTGACGACGACCGGAAGGCTGGCGTCCAGCGATCCCAATCTGCAGAACATACCCGTTCGGTCCGAGGCGGGCCGGATCGTGCGCCGCGCGTTCGTTGCACCGGCCGGCATGACACTGGTGTCGTGCGACTACTCACAGATCGAGCTGCGAGTGTTTGCCCACTTCACCAGGGACCCCGAGCTCAGACGCGCATTCGAAGCGGACGAGGATATCCACTCGGCAACGGCCCTTCGGCTGTTCGGTGTCGGACCTGACGAAATGACCCCGGAGATGCGCAGGCGGGCCAAGACGGTGAACTTCGCCGTCATCTACGGTCAGAGCGACTTCGGCCTGTCGCAAACGCTGGGGATTCCTCTTCCCGAGGCCCGTGAGTTCATTGACCGCTATTTTCGGCAGTTTCCGGGCGTCAAGGCATGGACGCGCGAGGTCCTCGACGAAGCCCGACGCAAGGGTTACGTAGAAACGCTGTTCGGGCGGCGACGGTATCTGCCCGAGTTGACAAGCGCCAACAGGAACGTCCGCCTTGGGGCCGAGCGAGCGGCAGTCAACATGCCGATTCAGGGCACGGCTGCCGACCTGATGAAGCTGGCGATGATCGCCGTTGCCCATGACATCCGCGATGGAAATCGGCCATGGAATCTGCTGCTGCAAGTCCATGATGAGCTTCTCCTGGAAGCCCCTGCCGATCAGGCCGTGGCCGCAGCCTCCCGCGTCCGACGCTTGATGGAAGAAGCCTGCTCGCTGGAAGTGCCCCTGAGGGTGGATGCCAAGATCGGGCCGAACTGGGCGGATATGAATCCCGTAAGATGAAGGTCAGCCATTGGGCCGAGGGAGCATTGCCTGCTCCTGTGCGACCCCAATCCGCAACTTAAGGATTTGATAAGAAGGATTCTTCGCCGCGAGCGTCTAAACTATAATCCCGGCGGTACGCTATCGGGCGGGTTCGTTAGCGGGCGCATGGAGTGATCGGGTATTCAGAGGACCCGCCATGACTGTGATGAGGCGTGTCGGTTCGGATGGCGACACGTCACGAGAGGAGATGTGGACATGTCTGAGGAGAATCTGCACGGACGTCGTGAGGAAACGTCGGACGTGACGTTGGAGGAAGTTGCCGAGCCCGCTGTCGAGACGGATGTGGCGGAGATTGCGGTCCAGGAGAGTGCGGCAGCCGTTGGGCCGGAGGTGGCTGACGCTGGGACCACGGAGCCCTCGGTGATCGTGGCTGACAACGTCGGCACCACTGACGTCGCGGCGACAACTGCGGGTCCGGCAGTCGAGTCGCCCGAGTCGGTCATCGAGGCCGAGACGGCAGCCGGTGCGGTCCCGACCGTCACACCCGAAGTGTCTATCGCGAAACCAACCCTGCCGTCGCCCGGGGCAACCGAGCCTCAGCCTCCGGTCGAAGCCGAGATCGGCCCCGTTCAGACCGCTCAGGAGTATGAGAGCAGCTTCCCGAATCTGGCGGAGGGCGAGGTCGTCAAGGGGGTGGTGGTCCACATTGACCGCGAAGGCGTTCTCGTGGATGTCGGCGCCAAATCCGAAGGCATCATCCGACTGAACGAACTCTCCAAAGATATGTCGGCCCAGGCCGAGGACCTCGTGTCCGTTGGTGAGCAGATTGACGTTTACGTGATGGAGGCCGAAAGCGCCGACGGTCGCTTGATCCTGAGCAAGAAACGCGCCGACTTTGAGAAAGCCTGGGAGCGCGTGATCGAAGCCAAGGAGACCGGCAAGATCATCAACGCCATGGTGACGGACCGCGTCAAAGGCGGCCTCGTCGTGGACCTGGGTATCCGCGGTTTCGTGCCTGCGTCCCATGTCGGCAATGGATCGCTCAAGACGAACCTTGATCGCTACGTCGGCCAATCCATCCCGCTTAAGGTCCTCGAGGTCGACAAAGAACGGCGCAAAGTGGTTCTCTCCAACAAGCAGGCCCAGGAGGAGGAGCGTCAGCACAAGAAGCAGGATACGGTCGCGAGCCTGCAGGTCGGGCAGATACGCACCGGCACCGTGCGGCGGCTGACCAACTACGGCGCCTTCGTGGACCTCGGCGGGATTGACGGACTCCTGCACATCTCGGAGATGGCATGGACGCGCATCAACCATCCGCAGGAGGTCCTCAAAGAGGGTCAGGAAATCCAGGTCGTGATCCTCAAAATGGATCTGACGCAGGGGCGCGTCAGTTTGGGCCGACGCCAGATACTGCCGGATCCGTGGCGCGAGATCGAACATATGTACCGCATCGGCGACACGATCCACGGACAGGTCACGCGGATCGTCCCGTTTGGGGCATTCGTGCAGGTCGAGGGCGGCATTGAGGGGATCATCCCGAACTCGGAGATGAGCTCGCGGCGCGGCGTCAAGGCCAGCGATTTGATCAGGCAGGGCATGGATGTCGAAGTCAAGATCATTGACCTGAGGCCGGACGAGCGCAAGATGACCCTGTCGTTGCGACAGGCACGGCAAGAGGAAGAGGTTCGTCGGGAGCGTCGAACTGTGGACGACTACCATGCCCGCCAGGCGCGCGACGAGCCTCGGTTCACAATCGGGGACGCCGTTCGAGCCAAGGAGGACGCGGAGTCCTGAGGCATGGCATGGAGCGGGTGATCCCCGCATGCGGCTCATAGGATTGACGGGAGGCGTTGCGACCGGCAAGTCTCTGGTCGCGCAGCTCTTTGCCATCCGGGGCGCAGCGGTGCTCAGCGCCGACGCCGTGGCCCGTGATCTGACATCGCCCGGCGCCCCGCTCGTCGGTCGGATTGCGGATGTTTTCGGCCCCAGCGTCGCCCGTGATGGGACGCTGGATCGCTCAGCGCTGGGATCCCTCGTCTTCGGCGACCCCGAGGCTCGGCGCAAGCTTGAGGCGATCGTGCATCCGCCCGTGTTGGCGGCGCTGCATGATGCCATTGGGGCGCTGCGAAACCGAAAGCCGCAGCCGGAGGTTGTGGTTGTAGAAGTGCCGTTGCTCTACGAAGTCGGGATCGAGGGGTGGTTCGACGAAGTCATCGTTGTCACTGCGCCCGAATCCGACCAGATCAAGCGGATGCGCGAACGAGACGGCCTGGATGAGGCATCGGCGCGTGCGAGGATCGCGGCACAGATGCCGCTTGCCGCGAAGGCCGCTCGCGCCGACCATGTCATCTCAAACGAAGGCACGGTTGAGGATGTTGAGCGGCAAGTGGACGCCATGATGGAGAAACGTTGCGCGTGAGGTCGGCATCATGCGCTCGGAGCGCCGGCTTCAGTCATGGTGCAGCGAGCGCAAAATCCGTTGTTGCACACGAAAGGTGCTTGTGCTATAATCCGCTCGGCAGGGCATGGCGCTGCTCGGATTACGTTCGGTTCGCCCAGGCCTTAGAGGCCTGCCGCGACGGTGAGCGTGCTCTCTAGCTAGGAGGTAAGACCCGTCTTGAAAAGAGTGAGACTAACCCACCTCTGCTCCATCACACTGGTCTCCCTACTGCTCGCCACAACCTGCACATACGGTGTCTCCGCGCAGGTGAATGGGTTTTCGAGCGGTCCGCGACCTCCTCGGGGCAAGCCGTTCGTTGGCGTCAACGCTCCCATGCCGCGCGAGGTCACTGCGAAGCCTGTCAAGCACACACGCGCGGAGACCACTAAAGCCACCGTTGATGTGACACCCAACACGCCTCTCGTCGCGGATGCCGCTCCCTTCTGGACCCAGGACGAGCACAGCGTCTACTTCCATTCCAATCGAAGCAATCTGGAAGGCTCGACGGCAGGCACGTTGTTCCATATCTACCGTATGACGCCGACCGGATCGAGCGTGACGGCCATAACGGGCCCCCTCTCTCCAGACGGACTGGGTGAAGCCGCCAGCCAGACCGAACCCGCTGCCAATGCCGCAGGGAACAAGCTCGTCTGCGTTGAGACGACCGCCGCCGGCGGAGTGGACCTGATCGAGCTCGATCTGGGTACGCGCACCGTCAAGTCGCTCGTGAAGAACAACGCCGACGGCTTCAACTTCGTCGCCCTGAGCGGGCCGGAGTACGGCGTATGGGCCGGCACCAACATCGCCGTTCTGTTCGCTGGGCGCACAAGCGGCTCCGCATCATTCAAACTCTACGCTGTGGACACGCAGAGCGGAAGGGTTCAGCAAATAACGACCGGGCCATCCGACGATCGCAACCCGAGTGTCAGCCCCGCCGTGGGTGCGTCGCAGGGGAACGTAGTGATCGCCTTTGACAGCAACAGGGCTAACGGTCTGGGAACCGCGACCAAGGCGACACGCGATATCTGGGTGATTCCGGCCGACCGGCCTGGCACCGAGGCGGTGCAGATCACCGACTTCGGCGTTGGCGGCACACGGTCGTCGAACATCATGCCGTCGTGGAGCACAAACAAGCTCGATACCAGCGGCTTCGTCAACGGCCGGCAGCTTCTGGCGTTCTCCTCGACCAGGATGGACACCGCCAACGATGGGAACGCTGATGCAGTCAGCGGGAACGGCAGTCACGATATCTATTGGCTCAAGGTGACCATACAGGCCGACCCTGTTGGCGGATACGCGACGGTGTCCACGCCGGAGAGCGTTGCCAACCCGGCGTTCAAGCTGCCCACCGGTGATCCTGGTCACGTCTACGATGATCTTGGGCCTGTATGGCCGCAGTTCATCGGTACCTACCGGGTTCTGTTCCAGTCAAATCGCACCGCGTTCGATCCGGTGAACCAAGTGTCGCAGCCGGCCGGCCCGACCGCCGCGACTCCGACGGACGTATTCTCGTCGGCTCTGCTGGACCTGAACGCCCCAACGCTGGTCCGCTTCGACGAGACCTCGGGTGAGGTCGTCAATGTTGAGCCGCGTCTGGCCGCGCCCGGCAGTGCGGTTCGGTTCACCGTGAAGGTGGTGGACCTGGAGACAGGCGTTCGGGACGTCTGGCTGCAGATCAAGAACCCCAACGGGAAGTACCAGGGTGCCGACGGCGTTGAGCACAAGGTATATGTCGGAGCCGACCTGAACCTTGACGGGACCAATATCGCTCTGAATGTTCCGGTCGAGTACGAGCAGCAGCGCATCTTCATCGGCTCGGATCCGTCCGACCCTCGCGCGAATACGTACGCGAATCCCCCGTATGTTGCCAGCCGGGACGACTTCTGGGCATTCACCGGCGAAAACCATCCTCCCGATGAGTCATGGCTCAAGCTCGACTTCGTTTCGCGAGACCCGGTCACAGGCGTCAACACGTACACGGCGACATGGACGACCCACATCGTCCCGAGTGACTACCACATTGACGTGATCGTCTACGACAATGCGGTTGATCCGTTCACCGGCGACAAGATCAACTGGAAGATATACGATAACGTATGGGGGTTCTCCACACAGCCCTTCCAAGCGGGGCGCGGCATCCTCTTCGTCAGCGACTATGCTGCAGGCCAGAAGTTCTTCAGTTCGCGGTTTGGCGACGCTGCGCTGGTGAACGTGCGCCATACGTTCTGGGGCACCGAGAGCTGGATGACCGACCTCGATGTCAATCTGTTGCCGCGCAGTTACCAGAACAACACGACGATAGGCAGTCTGGTCAACGTGCTGAATGCTCTCGGGGTGAAGTCGTATGGCGCGTTCGATCCGCGCGATCCGTTCACCGCACGCGGGGCTGACTCGAGCCTGTACGACGGGACAGTTGTGGACGGCGTGGATGTTCCGATGACTCAGCAGTACGACATCTGGCGAACTCTATGCCGCGGTCCCGTGCCCGACGCAGTTCTCGCGCAGTACCTGCCGCATACGGCGCAGCAGCCCGCCGATGTGATCAACAACGAGACCACGCCGCGGGTCGTTACGGTGGCGCCTCGATGCGTCATCTGGCATGCTCCCTATACGGGCAACGTGTTTGCCGGTCCCGGCACACTGACCGACCTGGCCACGCAGACCCAACTGACGGCGTTCACGAATGCCGGAGGACGCCTGCTCGTCAACGGTCAGGACATCGCGTGGGCGCTGACGCTCGATGGTGCGGCGGCCAACAGTTTCCTGACCAACGTGTTGAAGGCTCAGTTCTCTCGCGACGATGCGGGCGGCACCTACTCCCGGATCGGTGGGGGAGGCTTCGCCATCTTCTTCGGGATCTCTGGTGCGTATGCGCTGACAGGCGCAGGTCCTTACAACCCGATTTCACACGACCCGTGGGTGAACATCCCCGGCACGTTCCTTACGGCGCAGCACATCTATCCTGGTCCGCCGGAGCCGCCGGGAGACTTCCATCCGATTTCGGCTGCAACCAACTACGTGGCCGCAGGGAACGACATTGCCAACCCCCGTGCGCTGGCTTGTCCTGGGAACCTCTACCCGGATGTGGTGAACTCGCTGAGCGGCGCTGTTCCCGCACTGACCTATGGCGGGGGCGGGACCGCGGTCCATTATGTTCTCGACACGGCCACCGGAAGCAGGCTGGTCTACAGCCCGATGGGTCTCGAAGGCCTGTTCCCCGATTGGTGGACTCCGGCGAACACCCAGAACACCATCGCCCTCAAGAATCGGCGGAGCGAGTTGCTGCACAACTTCGTGTGCTGGGCTCGCACCGGAACGATCAGCGGTACGGTTCTGGATGTCGAAGGCGCAGGGGCGCCACTCGCGAATACGCTCGTTAGGCTGTCCAACCGCGCGAGTGGCGGCTCAATCGCAACAGCCTACACGGGGCTGACCGCAGAGGACGGTTCCTACTTCATCACCGGTGTCGAACCCGCGGCGTACGAGATCACCGCGGTGAAGCCGGGATACACGATTCAGAAGCGGACGGGGGTCCTCGTTCACGGCGCGGCTCGCGATGATATCAGTTTCAGAATGACCAAAGCCGAGCCCGCTGTCGTGACAGGCAAGGTCACCCGCATGGATGGGACGACGCCGGTTGTCGGGGCGACCGTGACACTGACGGACGCACTTCCGCCAAACGCGACGTTCACGGGCGTGTCGGATGCCAACGGTGATTACACCATAAGCCGCGTACCGTCTCAGACAACGTATACGGTGACCTGTACTGCGCCAGGGTTCGGCGAGAGCGTACCCGCCAGCCAGCCGCTGCCGAAGGCTGACGATCCCGTGAAGCTCGTTCAGCCCGCCAGGGTCTACACCGGCTTCGACTTCCGCCTGAAGGCCGAGCAGGGCGGCGCGACAGGGCGTGTACTGGCTGCGGCGACCGATCTTCCCATCGCTGGGGCTACCGTGACAGCCACGCTCGGCACGGAGTCCGTGACGGCGACGACCGATAGCAACGGTACGTACAGCTTCTCCAAGACCAATGATCCTGCCAACGGCCTCGATCCCGGCACGTGGGGTCTGGTGGCGGCGGCCGCCGGATTCAAGCCAAGCGATCCTGTCTCCGTGGTGGTTAGCAGCAATGAGGTTGCGAACGTCCCGGTTATCAAACTGGAGACGACCCCGCCAGGGGCGGTATCGGGTCTGATCACGCGGACGAGTGATGGAGTGGCCCAGGCAGGCGTGAAGGTCGAGCTTCGCGATCCAGCAGGCAATCTGGTCGCCGAAGGCACGACGACGTCCGCAACAACGACCGACGGCTACACGTACAACTACAAGCTCGAAGGCGTACCGGCCGGGCTGACGTATACCGTGACGGCATCGGCTCAGGGCTTCACGCCTGTTCCGGCATCGCGCCAGGCTCAGGTGCAAAGCGACACGGAGACCAAGAACGTCAACTTCCAGATGGAGCCGCTCCACACGTTCGCCGGGGCCCTGTCGCTGATATCCACCCCGTATGACTACAGCGGCGTGGATGCCGGCGAACTCCTCAGCATCCCAGTTCCGGATCGTAATAACGGCAGCTTCATGCTCGCGACGTGGGACCTCGGGAAGTACCGCTTCTATCCGCAGCCCCTGGTGACTTCGTTCAGGTCTGGACGCGGCTACTTCATGGCCTACAAGAACAACATTCCGCTGAGCACTGAGGGTGTGAAGGCCGACACAACCAGGCCGTTCGACGTCCCGCTGAACGTTGGGTGGAACCTGATCGGCAATCCGTTCCTGTTCGATCTCGACTGGACGAAGGTCATGGTGGTTGACGGCGGCGCTCTGAAGTCGTTCAATGAAGCCGTGGCGAGCGGGGCGATCAGCTCTGCGCTGTATACCTATGTATCTGGCAGCTACATCCTGGATTACAAGCTCGTGCCATGGAGAGGCTACTGGGTGCGCGCCTACAGGAACATCACCCTTCGGCTGGATCCTGTGACGGGCGGCTACGGCCGCGCGGCTCGGACGCCTGTGGGGCGGGCCGTGCTCCGGGGCGGCCAGGGCTGGTCGGTCAACCTTCGGGTGGCGGTCGGCGACCTGCGGGATGACGACAGCCGGTTCGGCGTCGCCACGGGCGCAACAGACGGCTTCGATGGCTTCAAGGTCGAAAAGCCGCCCGCCTTTGGCGATCGCTTCGTCAGGCTCACATTCGATCATCCCGATTGGGGCGATAAGGCCGGCGGTTATGGAGTGGATATCCGGTCTTCGGCTGCCAGAGCCCGAACCTGGGAGTTCACCGTCGCGACGGCCGGCGGAGAGTCCACGGCCAGCCTGACCTGGCCCGATATCGCAACCACAAGCCGCGATGCGGTCCTCACTCTGACCGACCTGGCAACAGGGACGCAGCGTGACATGCGGTCGAGCAGCGGCTACACGTGGAACTCCGCTGCAGGTGTCACGGAGCGGAGGTTCCGCATCGAGATGAGCCGGCAGGATCGCTCGGTTCTGCGTATCACTGAGGCTACCGCCACGCAGTCGGGCCGGGCTGCCGGCGCGGAAATCAGCTTTGTAACGAGTGCCGCTGCGTCGGTCACGGTACGGATCCTGAGCTCGTCGGGTACAACAGTGCGTACACTTCCGGTGATGGCCGGCAGGGCGGCCGGGAGACAGCAGGTTCGCTGGGATCAGCGTGACGCCAAGGGCGTGACAATGCCCGCAGGCGCCTATCAGGTGGAGATCAGGGCTCAGACACCGGATGGCAAGCAGTCGGTTCGCGCGATCACGCAGTTGCTGATCACGCGGTAAAGCGTTGGGGCCGCCGGGGTCCCGGCGGCCCGATCGCAGGTAGAGAAGGCTATTGCTGTTGCGCGCGGTGGGGTTTGCCGCGCTTTCGAACGACGCTGAGAACAGCGTGCAGTGAGATGCAACGTTTGCTGCGGCATCGGCGCACTGCGCCGACCGTGGGAGATGTGATCCAGGGAGGAACTCTCAGAGTGAAACGGATCAGGAAAAGCAGGGTCGCCCGGTGGGTTAGCTGGGTCTTAACGGCGGCGATGATCGCGCCGGTGGCCTGCAGGGTGATCGGTCCGGACGCCGCACACGCCCAAGCGCCCGTTACAACCAACTTGCAGACGGCGATTGTGGTTGATTTCGTCAACAAATCGGGATTCCTTGGCGAAGCGCTTGCGCGTCGGGCTACGGACGCCGTAGCGGTCGAACTGGCAAACTCGGCCCGCTTTGAGGTCCTCAGGCGCGACGAGGTTGACAAGCAGGCGAGCGCCATGGGCATCAAGCGGCCCTACGATGATGTCGCGCAGGGAAAGCTAGCGGCGGCACTGGGTGCCACGACTGTGGTGACAGGTGAAGTGTCGTTCGTTACCACCGTTGCCAAGTCGGACCCGAAGCGGGTCGTCGCGGGGCTCAAAGTGATGCTCCGTGCGCCCGGTTCGCCGGAACTTGTCAACGGCGCTGCCGAGATTGGTGAAGCAAGGGCGCGGCCCGGCCTCGGTGATGATGAGAGCCTCGGACAGGAAGCGGTTGACAATGCGGCGGTGGTCGCGGTCAAAAAGATCCTGGCGGCCAACCTTCCGGAAGGCACCATTGTCAGCACGGTGGGACCGGAGACTGGGCTTCAGATACTGGTGAACCGTGGCTCGCGCGATGGGGTTCAGCCTGGGCTTCAGATGCTCGTAACCCGCCAGGGCCAGCGAGTCGGCAAGATCCAGTTGACCAACGTGTATGCGACGGATTCCGAGGCGAAGGCGGTTGAAAACACTCTGGGGATACGTCCTGAAGACAAGGTCCGCGCGGTCTTCCCAATGCCTACGTTCCCGACCATGGCCGGCCTGAAGGGTGTCAAGACGGGGCCACGCGCTCCTAAGGGCTCGGTTGCGTCTCTCGGGAAGGTTCTGGTCGTTCTGGCGGCCGGTATTGTTATCGCCGCTGCGGTGATGGGCGGGAAGAACACGAGCGTTACCGGCGTGACAGCCGAGGCCGATGTTGAGGGGGCTGAGCCCGTCGTCAGGATAACGTGGCGCGACAACTTCTGGGGGGCTACGACACTCGAGCACCAGATATGGCGCGTGCCGGATGCGCCGTTCAACTTCCAGGGCGTACCGATCGCCTCGAAGCAGTACGAGCCTCGGTATGTGGATCGTCCCGCTCCGTACAGCTACTGGGACGGCACCAGGAGCTTCCTCCGCGCACCCCTGCCGGGGACCGCTACCAGCGGCACCAGCGGAGGGTCGGAAGCCGAAGTGGTAACTCCGGACGCCGGTGCGGTTCCGGGCTTCACGATTGGCCGAAGCTACACGTATGCGTTGACGGCCGTTATTCGGCGACCCCTTGCGATAACCAACACTGGTGGAACGGGTACTGGCGGCGGCAACAACACTGTCGGTACGGAAGACGTTGGCACGTCGCCGGTTCCATCGGCGCAGACCACGCCGGTTGCCCAGGCGCAGTTGGTCATGCCCGAGAGTATGTCCAGCAACGTTGACCTGACGCGCTTTAGCCCGACGTGGATGAGCACGACTGGGGCGGACGTCTTCGTAGTCGAGGTCAGCACGGATCGAACGTTCAAGAACAAGACCCTGATCCTGCAGTTGCCGCGCGTCTATTCGACCGCGCCCCTCGCGACCGGCGTTACGCAAGTGCTCGACAGTGCAGTAGACCTGACCACGAACCCGGTCCTGCTGCGCGATCCTGTCTTTGCGAACTACGTGAACCGCGTGCCGAACGCTCCGAAGCCGACTGTCTACTGGCGTGTAGGCGCAAGGAACGATGACGATAGGCCTGGGCCGGTCAACTGGATTACCCGTAACCATGCCGACGGTGACCGGACCTTCCGATATGTGTACTCCGAGGTACGCAGCTTCACGCCGGCCGATATGCCGCCTCCACCTCCGTAGGTGGTGGTCATTGGCAGAGGGTGTCCATGGTGGGCGTCATCTCCAGCGGGGCGGCGCCCGCCTGACGGTTAGCGTGAGAGGAGCGTTGGAAGCATGAACAAGTGGCTTCGAGTCTGTGCGCAGGTATGGCTGAGTGCAGGTGTCGCCCTGCTGACACTCGGTGTTCCAGCCGTTGGTGCCGATCGCCCGGCCTTTGTGCCGGGTGAGGTGGTGGTGTGGGCGCAGGACGGTGTTTCCGTCGAGTCGGTCCGGAATGCCGGCACGGACGCAAACCTGGAGTTCGTACGTTCCTGCCTGATGCCCGGCCTCTACGTTCTTCGCGTCAAGACCTCGGGAGGCGCACCGGCCACAGCCGAGGAGACCATTGGGGCTGTCAACGCGATGAAGGGGAACGCCTTGTTCAGGTGGGTGGGTACGAACAGGATCTTCCGGTTCCTCGACACTGTACCGAACGACCCGCGGTATCGTGAGCAGTGGCATCTTCCGCTGATGAACATTCCGCAGGCATGGGACATCGAAAAGGGCTCGGAAAACGTAGTCGTTGCCATCGTGGATTCGGGTGTTGTCACGACGCATCCTGACCTCGTCGATCGGCTCCTCCCGGGATACAACAGCAGCGGCACCGGTGCAACCACGGATGTGACGGACACAGATGGCCACGGCACACACGTAACCGGGATCGTCGGCGCGACAACCAACAATGGCCTCGGCGTGGCCGGCGTTACCTATCAAGGGGTGAAGCTGCTTCCTGTGAAGGTCGGCGACGGTGGCGGGACGCTGACCGCAATCGCTGACGGCCTTCAGTGGGCGCATACGCAGGGGGTTCACGTCGTTAACGTTAGCCTTGGGGCGGCGGCTGAGAGTGATACCCCGCCCGCGCAGCTTGCCCCGCACGAGGCGAAGATACTCGAAATGGCGAGGGCAGGCGTAGTGTTCGCGATCGCGGCAGGGAACAGCTTCGCAGAAGGCAACCCGCCGTTCACGCCTGCTTACCTGGCGCAACTCGATCCGCACATCCTGTGCGTGGCCGCATGCGACAAACGGAAGCGGCAAACGACCTATTCTGAGGCGCGCCCCTACACGACAATCAGCGCTCCCGGCGGCGAGCAGAGCACCGGCGAGGCCGACGGAATCCTCAGCACCTACCTGCTTTCGACGGGCGGCGGGTACGCATTCGCCCAGGGCACATCCATGGCGGCCCCCGCAGCCGCCGGAGTGGCAGCGCTGTTGCTGAGTTCCGGAGCCGCGCCCGGCGAGATCAAGGACGCCGTCACATCCACGGCGGACCGTTCCATGCTTACCAAGGTCCCCGACGATGCCTACGGGTACGGTGTGATTGATGCGTTCGCGGCGGTGCTGAAGGTCGGCGTAGGCGTTACCGTAATAGAGCCGGATGGCACCGGCGGCAAAGCGTCCCAGGACGGGATCGTGCGCAACCCGGAGCCGGTAGAGACGTTGCGGCCCGTCATCAGAATCGCCGTAAACCAGATTGAACCCAGCAACCTGACCGTCAAAATAAACGCTCAAGCGGTCACCGACTGGGTCGTTGAGAACGTCACCCGCTCCACAACCGACACGGAAGGCAATACGGTGCCCCTCTCCTACGAGGCAGTTGTAAGAGGCATGGATCTGCCGGCGGGTCAGAACGTGGTGGAGGTGACCGGTGTCAAGCCTGGTCCGCCGGACCGGGTGGTGACGGACCTGCGTAAGTTCGTGATACAGCCTCGGCAAATCGGGGCAGGACGCTCGTTAATCTCTATCCCCTACTATGAAGAGAACGTGATCCCGGAGACCTACTTCGGTCAGACATTCCGGCTCGCGCGGTGGCTTCCTCTGGAGGGTCGGTACGCGGTTTACTCGCCGATGGTGGGGGGCGATCCCGGCGCGTCGTTCGCCCCGCCTGACTTGCGTCCTCATCCCGATGGAGACGCTGCGCCTCAGTACCCGGTTGGGATTGCGTACTGGATGGACACCGAGTCGGTGAAGCCGGTCCTGACAAAGGGCCAGCCGATGCCCGCCAAGTCGTTCATCATCCCGCTTCGCGGACTTGGGAACCTTGCCGGAAGGATCAACTGGAACATGGTCGGGTGCCCGTTCCCGTTCGATGTGCCGTTCAACGCGCTGTTGGTGGATACGCCTGCGGGCCGCGTCAGTATCGGGACAGCGGTGGATCGCGGGTACCTGCTTCCCAATATCTTCTCGTATGACGGGGCGACGGGCTACACCTTCCGAACCCTGCCGGACGGAGCCCTTCGGGCTTGGCAGGGCCACTGGGTGGGCGTGACGAGCAAGGCGGACGTCGCGCTGGTGGTGCCCCCGGTCCGTACGAGCAGGTCCGCCGAGGTCGGCATTCCGACCGACCGGTCGGGCTGGAAGTTGAGGCTCTCGGCGTCCGCATCGGGCCAGAGCGACACATACAACTTCATCGGTGTCTCAGCGTCGGCGACGGACGGAGACGATCGGTACGACGTGCCGAAACCGCCGATGGTCAGTCCATTCGTCACGGTCGGCGTACAGAGCAGTAACGGCGCCGGGAGGCTGCTTGCCCAGGACCTCCGCTCTGTGGGCGGAACGAAAACCTGGGATGTCGCGGTGGCGACGGATATCCCGAATGTCGACGTGACGCTGGGGTGGTCGGCGGCCGCAAGTTGGCCGCGGAACGTCAAACTGCTGCTAACAGATACGGCTACCGGACAAGCGGTTGACATGAGAACTCGCCGCTCGGTCACGTTCCGAACCGGGGAGACGCCAAGCCCGCGACTCTTCCGGGTGACAGCCGTGCCGGGTACGGGAAGCGCGACGAGGATCAGCAACGTGGCCGTCAGGACAGGCTCGACGCGTGCGACGGGCAGCGTGCAGATTGACTTCACGCTTTCCAATGCCGCGACATGTGATGTCAAGGTGCTTGGCGCGGATGGGCGGGCCGTCAGCACGGTGGCGTCGCGGGCTTCTCACGCCGGGGATGTTCACCTGGTGTGGAGCGGCCGTGACGGCAACGGACGGAGCGTGCCGGCCGGCACATACCTGCTCCAAATCAGAGCGGTCGGATCCGACGGCGAGGTCGTTCGCGTCATCCAGCCGTTTGCGATGGTCCGTTGAGGCGTGAAGACGGTGATGGCGGTTTGCGCGGCGACGCTAAGGGCGGAGCCGAACGGGAGGAACTATTGATGGGGTGGCTTAGAGCGCACAGCATCAGCTTCAAGCCGTGGGCGATCGTGTTGCCGGCGGTCCTGCTGCTTGCGACGTCGGCGGTCTCGGTCGGCGGCCAGACGCTCGTGACGATCCAGAATGGAAAGCTCTCCGCGTCTGTCGGGCAGAAAGACGACATGAACGGCGTGGATGTCGGAGGCCGTTTTGGCGTGATAGAGGTCGGTCAGTCGGCCGGCGTCCTGCTTCAGTTGCCCCGCTCAACCGACCTCAATCAGCTCGGGAGCTATGTGACCGTTCGGATTGATGGCGGCACGCAGTTCCTTGAGGATGGGACCGTTGCGGAAGGCAGTGGTTGGGACATCGCCTGGGGCTACACGGAAACGCCGGACACAGACATCAAGGGCGAGTGGGTCCAGGTGCCGACGGTGGTGAGCCCGACCGTTGTGGTTGCGAGGTGGCGAACCGTCCCGGACGCTGCGGCCGAGCCGCCGATTCCGGAAATCCAGGTTGACCTGAAGATGCGGTTGGTCTACGACATGGTTCTGTACACCTTCACGGTCACCAACAAAGACACCCGATCGCACAGCGTGGGCCTCCGGTTCGCTCAGGACTACAATGTGCCGAACAACGTTGACGGGCCGATCATGACATCGCGCACGGGGATGATCACCGAGGAGACCTCGCTGCTCAGCACGTTCATTCCGGAGTGGTGGAGGGCGGCAGCCGCTGATTCCGCAAGTACGGTTGGCGCTGTCCTGCTCCCGACGGGCAGCGCTCCGTACCCGACGAGACCCGACCGGGTGGTATTCGGCCTCACGGCGAACGTCGTTGCGCCCCTCTGGGACTTCACGCCTGCGGCTGATGAGCCGTTCGTCGGGGACCTTCTTGATGGGTCGGCGGCGCTGTACTACAATCCGACGCAATATGCCCCGGGCCAGACCAAGGAAGTGACGATGGCGTTTGGCGCGGCGGGGAGCTCGTACGAGTTCGGTCAGAGGCTCGCAGTGGGCATTGAAGGTCCCGTGTCGCTTACGTATGATCCGTCGAAGCCTGCAGACGAACAGCTTCAGCCCAACCCGATAACGGTGACGGCGTTCCTCCACAACCTGAACACGGTCGCTCTTGGCAACATTCGCGCGCAGCTTTCGTTGCCCGAGGGCCTGAGGCTGGCTGCCGGACAGACGCTTGAGAAATCGGCGGCGTCGGTTGCGGCCGACGGCGAAGTGACCTTCCGGTGGGAGGTTGAGCCCACTGGCGAGGCTTCGGGACGCCTTACCTACGCCGTATCCTTCAGCGCGGACCCGGGCGGTCAGGGCATGAGCGTTGCCCGCAACATAGATGTTCCTGCGCTCCCCACGCAGGAGTTCGGCGCCGGGTGGCAGATGGTCTCGTTCCCGTATGTTCTCGATGATCGGACGCCTGCCGGCGCGATCAGCCTGAACGCCGCGTTCTACGATCTGGTTCGCTGGAACCCCATTGTCGGGCAGTACCAGGCGGTCCAGTTCATCAACCCCGGTGAGGGCTATTGGCTCCGGCTCAGCGGCGGCGCGAGCTTGACACTGGCGAACGCTCAGCCTGTTCAGGTGCCGACCGGGAACTATGCGGTGAGGTTGGTGAATGGTTGGAACCAGGTGGCGAGTCCGTTCCTGCTTCGTGTCCGATGGGCGGACATCAGGGTTATAACAACGGATGCAACCGATCCCGACTACCTCAGGCCGCTCACGGTACAGGAGGCGTCCGGGATCACGAAGCGATGGATCTCGTCGGCGATCTTCAGGTACGACGTTGGCGCAGGAATGTACGTGTTCGATCAGGACTTTGCCACAGACCTGATACCGTTCGTGGGCTACTGGGTTAAGGCGAATCGCGGCAATCTGGAACTCCTGGTTCCCAAACCCAGCGGCCGCGCAGCCGGCCCGGTGGCGTCCGGCCGCGGCAGCCTGAACCGTGCTGGAGGCTGGAGGCTTCGGCTTCAGGCTTCCGACGGCACGACCAAGGACGGGTGCAGCTACGTGGGCATAGCCCCGGATGCGTCGGATGGTGTGGACCAGCGCGATGTCGCCAAGCCGCCTGCCATCGCGGACGCGGTTTCGCTTACCATTCTGGGGGATGATGCCGGCACGACGGGCGGATTGGCCCAGGACCTGCGGTCAGCCTCGGGGCAGGCGAAGCGATGGCGCATTGCCGTCGTGTCGCCCCGACCCAATGCCGACGTCACCGTTACGTGGCCTGAGATCGGCACTCTGCCCAAGACGCATGAGCTGTATGTAGCAGATGACGCCGGAGGCCCGCGACGTTCGATGCGGCAGACGTCATCCATTACGGTCAACACCGGGGGCACTGGGACGCGGGTTATCACGGTCACGGCGGAGCCGCGGACCGCGGGCGGTGCGTTCAGGATCACCACGTGGAATGTGGCGGCCTCGCGGAGCAAGTCAAGCGCGACGATCGCTGTTGCCACGACCCGGAGCGCTACGCTGGCCATCAGGGTTGTCGGACCCAACGGCTCCACGGTCCGCAGGATTACCAGCCGTGCGGCGAATGCAGGCGAGATGGCCCAGGTGACGTGGGATCTCCGCGATGGCAAGGGCGTTTCGGTACCTGCCGGATCCTACACGATCGAAATCAAGGCCGTTTCGGCCGACGGACAGAGCGCCAGAGTTGTGGCGCCGCTTGTGGTCACACGATAGTGGTCGCATCCACCCTTAGACGGGCTACGTTGGGGTTGAGGGAGAGACATATGAAATCCTATCGCGGCGTGTTGCGCTGGCTCTTCGCAGCGTGCGTACTCGGAGGGCTGATAGCCAAATCGGCATCGGCAGCCCCGAACGTTACGGCGGAGTGCTTCGCAGTGCGAGCGAACGACACCACGGAAGCAGGCACCGAGCAGACGTGGTTCGTGTTCCGTGCGGTCGTGTCGCCAAGCGCAGACACATCAGCCCTTGCAGGAACGCCACGCCTTCATCTCGGTGTTCAGTTGGTTGACACCACCAACGGGATCATCGTCTCGCGTCGGCAGATCGTCATGCAGCGGGATCGCTCCCGCACGAGCTTCGGACGTGACACGTTCTGGATCGCCTTCGAGAAGGGCTTTCGGATTCCCAATCCCGACAATGGTGCGACGGTGCCGCAGACGGGAGTAGGAGCGCCGGTTGCCTCGAACTGGATCATTGAGGCGTGGGAGGTTGACAGCCAGGGCAACGCCTCGATGACTGCGAGCGACCAACTCGATCTGGCGATCTACCCGTCAGTAAGGGACCCGAACTCGCCGTATTGGGCTGTTGACCTTGTGCCCGTTGACGCGAATGGGAACGACGATAGAGCTCCCGGACAAGGACAGAACGGCAACGGGCTTCGAGTGGATCCGCAGGACGACACCAGGCCGAACGACGGCGGCGGCGCTCACCGTTACACGTGGCGCGTTCGCGTGCGGACATACGGTGGATTGCCTCCCGCGCTCTTCCAGCGACCGAGCACGTTCGACTGGTCCATGTACTGGTGGGCGTCGCAGGGACGCTATGATCTGTTGCGCAGCGGCGTGCTGCTGTATTTGGTGGACCCGATGGGGACCGTGCACGTATTCCCGATGACGAGCCCGGATGTGGATCCCAACGCCACCTACCCGACGGATGGACCTTTCCTCCATCCGGTGACCAACGCTGCGCTGGCGAATGGCACGGTCTACTCGTTCACAATGGAACCGACGGAGTTCTGGCCCGTGACAGCGACGGGCGGCGCCGCGGGCATATTCTTCGGCGGCGACCTTCAGGGTATGCCACCCCAGTTTACCGTTCCGGACGGCCTGCCAACCATGCCGCTGGGCGGGGCCATTGGGGACTCGTTCGTCGGTCGCCCATACGCGAACGTCTACGGCTCATTCAATGAGCTGGATTCGACCATTCTCTATGCGGCGTTCATGTCTCCGCCTCCGCCCATGCCGATCTACAGTACGTCCGTTGGCGGGCGCGCGGGTCAGTGGGGCTACTACATACGGTCATCCATTGACTTCCGGCCGGATCCGGCGCTTGGAAATGATGAGAACACGGACAACTTCCTCGTCAAGTTCGGCAATGGTGTCGAGCAGTATCGCGACAACTGGGGCCAGACGCCGACCCGCTACCGTCGGCTTCAAGACAGCGATGATCGCGATCCTCGAAGCGTGGATGCTGAGATACCGTACGTCCACCCGTACGTTACGCCCATAATCGTTGACGGGCACTGGTCCGATGACCTGGTCGAAAACCGCAACCTTCAGAAGCCGCCGAACTACCTGATCGGTATCGAGCCCTGGCCGCCCTACGACGACCCAAGCACATCGCTGGCATCGAATGCGCGACGGTCTCGCGTTACCACCAAGACTAAGGTTCGCTTCCAGGTACGCGTGGTCCACGTCCCGAAAGGCGATATCTCGGGGCCGCTAACGGTTCGTGTCTGGATCGGCGACATGACGGACGGCTCGATGCGTCCGTACATGATGCAGGTCGCTCCGAACCAGGGCAACATTGATTACTCTCAAGGCGTCCTGTACTACTTCGACACGGTGATGGGGCCTGGCACCGAAGGCCGGCATGCCATCTACTTCGAGGCCGACGACGGCGTGAACCGCTGCATCTGGCCGCGAAGACCTGCCGACGATCCGCAGGGCCTGCAGCTCCCTGATCGGTCCGATTCAGCCTTCTTCGGATCGCTGAACCGCGTCGGGCGCAACTACATGCTCGAGCCGTGGGTCAACCACAAACCTGTGCTGGCCAATGGCCGCGTGACGCCTACATCGGGTGTCTTGGGGACCTCGTTCACATACGAGGTGCTCTATCGTGACGCGGACAACGACCCGCCGAGCGATGCATGGGTCATCATCAACAACAAGCCTGAGCACTGGCGCTACAAGATGACCGAGGCGCCCGAAGACGCAGGCAACAGCTTCGCACAGGGGCGGCGCTACCGGTTGGTGCTGAACCAGCTTCCTGGCGTGCCGTTGAACAAGTACAACTTCTACTTCCAGTTCCGCGACAACTGGGCCACCGCGAACCGCCCGATCCGGCGCGAGTTCGGCGAGTGGGTGACATTCCCGCAGGGTGACGACAGCGGCAATCCGAGCAACGTCGTCGAGGGGCCGACCATCATTGCGAACAGCCCGCCTGAACTCCGCGAGGTCAGTGTCGCTGCGAGCGATACAGCGTTCAACTCAGCAACGAAGTATGACTTCTTTGCCCGGTATCGCGATGCGGACAACAACGCGCCGAACAGCGTTAAGATCTTCATCGAGCTGTACGATACGGCTACAGGGACCCGTTTGACCACGGACCCAGGCACCTCCATGGTGCCGTCAGAAACCGGCACGAACTACGCGTCAGGCGTTCAATATCATCTCGCGGCACCAATCAGGCTCGCGCCGTCGGGACTCGGACAGGAGTACCGGTTCCGGTTCGCGGCGAGTGATGGCGTTGACGAGACGTCCCTGGTTAGCGTAGGGACGGGGGCGTCCTCGGTTCAGCTCAACACAGCCCGTGTCCTACGAATGGTCGCACCGAATGTGTATGACGATCCGGCAGGGACACGGGGGTGGGTCAACGATTCGACCCTGTTCGTGTGGCTTACGAATGCCGCCGGAACAACAACCCTGCTTGCGCCCAGCGACTACACGCTCGACGCGGCTGCGGGACGGCTGACGATCCCCTCTGCGGCGGCTACGGACGTCGTGCGCGTGTCGTATCGTTACGAGCAGACGGTTGGTCCGGTTGTGAACGAGAACGTCGTTCCCGTGCTTTCGCTTCCAGACCCGTATGACAAGCCGCTGAACTACAAGACAATCTCGCAGACGGTCGGCGACACCGCAACCGTCTTCCAGTTCATGGTGGACTATACCGATGCCGACAATCAGCCGCCGATCCTGGACGACGGGGTGACGGAAGGCATCTATCTTGTCGTTGACAACACGACGCGGGTGCCGCTGAGCCGTGACCCGGCTACGCCGACGCCGGTGGACTACCGCACGAAAATCCGCTACGTGGGCTCCACTGCCCTGCCGATCGGTCAGCACGCCTATCACTTTGAGGCGAGCGACGGCGCGGGTGTGGGCCGCAGGCCGCTGCTGGCCGGCGATGTTGATGGCAATGGTGAAGCGATTCCGTCTGAGCTGCCAGTTGTTGTAACAAGCGCCGCAACGCTCAGTAACCTGACAATCGAGCCCTTCCCCAAGGGACGGAGCAACCAGCTTTACGAGTTCACGCTGACGTATACGAGCCCTGACGATCGCGCACCGGAGGATAGTGGCCGCGGTCCGATCGAGCTCTGGGTATCCGATACTTCGGGCGCAAACTACACCTACGTCGTGATGACGGCGATTGACCCGATCGTGCCGGGCGCGTACCAGAACGGCGTTCGGTTCCGCGCGCAACTGACCGCGCCGAGCGCGCCGCTCGACCCTGGCCAGCATACAATCACCGCCGGCTTCCAGGGCAATCGGACGCAGAGCTACGTTCCGTTCCAGGAGCTGATGGTCAACGACAAGCCGGTACTGAGCAACTGGAGTGTGACGCCCAATCCGGCATCGGCCGCGCAGGACGTGGTGTTCAAGGTCACCTACACGGATTCAATGCTCGGCGATGCGCCGACCAGAGTCGAACTGCAGATTGACCGGAATGCCGTCGGTGTCCAACCAGTCGCGTCGCCTCCTAACCCGACAGCCGATGACTTCAAGGCCGGAGTCGTCTATACGTGGACCATCCCGGGGACGACCATCGGCGTCGGCAGTCATCTCTACCAGTTCATGGCCGCCGATGACACCGAACCGGCCGACTCGGTTCCGCCCACCCCTGCAGATTTCGTCATCAATGGCGCGGGCATCATGACGCTGTCTGACGGCCAGGTGACACCGACGCAGGGGAATCAGGCCAACACCTATGTGTACAGTGTCAAGTACACGCACAGCGACAACATCGCGCCGTACCGTATTCAGGTAATCGTCAATCCCGACGGGGTTCCTCTGATCTATGACCTGAAGCCTGCGGCCGGAGATCCGCTTGACTATCTGACCGGCGTCGTGTACGAGAGTGATCCGCAACGGCTGCCGCCTGGGATGCATTCGTTCAGGTTCGAGGCGCAGGATCGAGCGTCCACGGTTCAACTGCCGGAGAGCGGCCAGTTCGATGGTCCCAAGGTGAACTTCCCGCCTGAACTGAGCAACGTCGAGGTGACAAAGGCCGGATCGGCCACGGTCCACACGGTGGACGCAGGTAATCAGCTCGTGCCTCAGTTGGTGGGGACGCTGCATGACCGCTACACGTTCAAGGTCACCTATAAGGACGTTGACCAGAACGACCCGAATGTCCCCGAGCCTGATCACTATGTGAACCTGATCATCAACAACGGGGCTCCTATCGCCATGACGGCGACCGGAAACGACTACGCTAACGGCGTAGTTTATCAGGTGGAGGTTGGCAACCTGGATCCTGGCGACCTCGTGTTCCACTTCGAGGCGTTCGATGGTCCGGGCGCGATGGGCGACATTGTCCGCTATCCGACCGAAGGCAACATTACGAACCTGTCGGTTCGCAACGTGCCGCAACTGAGTGAGCCGGGTCCGGCTGATCCCAACACGAACAACGGCACACTCGATCCACTCGCGGGCATTCGCTCGACGACCTACAAGTTCCGCGTCAAGTACGTGCATCTGGACAACACCGCGCCGCAGACGATCCAGGTGACACTCGATGCTGGTACGGCTGCCGAGAAAGTAGTGGACCTGGTGCCGCAAGACCCCGGGCCGTACGACTACCGAACCGGCGTGATCTACGGCTACGACACGACCTCAGGCGAACTCGCGGTCGGAGCGCATACGTACAGCTTCCGAGCGAGTGATGGTCTGACGGATGTCGGCCCGCTGAACTACAACGGCCCGACGGTATCGAACGCGATGCTCACTCTGAGTGCGCCTGTGGACGGTACCCTGTCGCCGCAGACCGGCCCGCCGTCTGCTGACTTCACCTATCAGGTGTTGTACACGAATGCCGACAACAACGCGCCGCAGTATGTTCGTGTCCTCATTGACGGTGTGGCCCACGATATGACGCGGGCTACGACGAGCACGAACTACCGCACGGGCGTGCTGTATGAGCTCAAGTACCGATTCCCGAGGGAAGAGACGCAGCGTGTCCATACCTATCGGTTCGAGGCACAGGATACGGTGAACACCGCTGTCGTCAGGTACCCGGCTGCCGGGGATCTTGCCGGTCCGACACTGAAGACAGCGTACTTCGTGGCCACCGGCGTCCTCCAGCCTCCGGGCGGCGTGGGCGACCCGATCGTCGTCGGCGGTACCGTAACGGTCAACGGGCGGCTCGATACGAACGCAGCAGTGGGCGCTCAGCAGATTGCCGTGCAGCTCGTCAAGCCTGATGGCACCGGGGCGACGGAATCGGTCACATCCCAGGCCGATGGTGTGATCACCTTCGTCTCGACAACGGTCCTCGACCAGACCGGCGACTGGAAGGTCAAGCTGGATTGGCAAGGCATTCCGGGTGAATATGACGCCGCGTCTATTGAAGTTCCATTCAAGGTGACGGGCGTAGCCGTTGCGCTGCAGGCCGGACAACTCGACATGATTGCCTTGCCGGTTGTGCCGGTGACGCCTGATCCATCGCTGACGTTCAATCCAACGCGTGCGGATGGCTCAACGGCACCTGTCTCGGTGCTCGATCTGGTGGTATGGTCCCCGACCGTTCCGCCGAACGGCAAGTACGTCTCGCTGAACCGCGACGCAAACTTCCCGGGCGCCGGCGGCGGGCGCGGGTACTGGACGCTGCCGACGGAGAACGTGACACTGGCTCCGCGCGGCAGGCTCTGGAGCCAGACGACCCCGTACACGATCGGCGTCGCGCCCGGATGGAACATGATCGGATCCGTGTTCAACCAGGACATCGCTTGGGGTGCCGTCCAGGTCAGGTATCAGGGCAACCTGTTGCCTCTGGCCGGCGCATCGAACGTCATCAGACCGTACGCCTGGGGCTACAACCCGGCGACCGGCGGCTATACACTGATCCAGTCCGGAGGCATGCTGAAGCCCGGACGCGGCTACTGGGTGAAGGTGCTCGAACCGTGCGAGATCATCCTGCCAACGCCGGGCACGCGCGCCGCCGCAATCACCAGGGATGCCGATGTCAAGACCAATGCCATCCAGGTTGTCGCTCGGTTGGGCAACCGAATGGATGCCGACAACTACCTGAGCCTGGCTCCTGTCGCGGGCAGGGCTCCCATTGAAAAGCCGCCGTTCATGGGCGAATACGCGGCGATCCAGCCGGTGGCAGCGTCCGAAGTTGCCGCGGCGGTAACCGGTCGCGCCGGGCAGACGGTCCTGGCCTTCGACGCAGTCACCAACGTTGCCAATGCGGATGTGACGATCGCGTTCCCGAATGTCGCAGAACTGGGCAGACGGAACGAGATCACGCTGATAGACTTGGCGACGAAGACGACACGCGCCCTTGCAACGAGCGGCACCTATACGTACAACTCGGGTGAAAACGCGTCGCCTCGACGGTTTGCCATCCTGGTCCGGCCAGTTACGGCGAATAGCCGCCTGATCATCAGTGACGTGCGCACAACGGGGCGGTCTGCAGGCTCGATGTCCTTCAGCTTTACGCTGTCGAGCGCTGCAACGATTCGGGCGCAGATCATCGGCACGGCCGGCAATCTGGTTCGCAACCTGTCGCAGGGGCGGGCCGCCACTCAGGGTGTCAATGCGGTGGTCTGGGATGGCCGCGACCAGCGTGGTGTGTCGGTTCCGAGTGGTACGTATCTGATGAAGCTGACGGCCAAGGACAGCGAAGGACGCGTCGCGACGGCCATCCTGCCGGTAATGGTGGTCCGGTAATAGAAACGAACACGCAACGGGGCGTCACCTCACGACGCCCCGGAAGCGTGAGGAGGTACACCAGCTTGATGAAAAGCAACCTGCCGCGCGGTGCGTCCGTTCGATGCGCGCTTCTATGCGTCGTGGTCGCCGCAATGGCAACCGCCGGATTCGCCCAGTCCGGCAACAAGGCGCAGAAGGGCAACCTCGGGCATATCCTGAAGAAGACGCTGCTGTTGTTCCCTTTCGATGTTCCCAGCACAACAGCTACGAACGCCGAGGAGATGTCGGCGCTTCTCACGGATGCTGCGGCGTCACGGCTGATCGCCTCAGGCCAATACACCGTTACGACGTACTATCGTGCTTGGCCGCCCGTCGCCCGATTGCACAATGACCAGCAGCTTGCCGAAGCGGACGTCATTGCGCCGTATGCTGAAGACAACCGCAAGGCCATCAAGATCGGCAAGGCGGTTGGATACGATATGGTCTGTGTCGGGTCGCTGGATGACTACGAGTATAACGAGTCCGACAAGCTGGTGACGGTGACGGTCAGCGGGAGGATACTGAACGTCGAGACGGGTCAGGTACTGAAGAACGTGACCCTGTCTGCTTCAAGCTCGCGCGGCAACGAGCGAAGCAAGGAAGAGGAACTGAACCTCGATGCGATTCGCAAATGCAGCGAGAAGCTGATGGGGCAGTTGGCCCCAATGGGCTCAACCGTGGTTGAGACTCCGGTCAAAACGCCCACCGCTAAGAAGAAGCGCAACAACGATTGGCTGTGGGGGCTGTTGGCCATAGGCCTGGGACTCGGGATCGGCCTTGCGGGCGGCGGCGGAAGCGGCGGCGGAGGCATCGAGAACCCACCACCGCCTCCGTACTAAAAGGGGTATGACGGCCTGTCTGGCCAATAAGCAACGGCTGGTTACGCGCGTCACTGGAGGGGCTCTCCGTCAGGCTAGGTCTGATGGGTGGCCCCTATCAGTTAGTGGTCGTCACCTGTTGTCTGCAGTTCTCGTCGGTGCAATGCTTGCTGCTGCCGTGGCGTCTGCGCCCGCGGCCGGACCACCGACGATCACCATGACGTCCTCGCGTTACGCCGCACTCAACGATGGGCGCGACAGCGTCGAGATCATCGCAGAAATCCGCGACAGCTCCGGGAGTTTCGTCCCGGACGGGACAGCGGTCGTGTTCAATACGAACATAGGCTCCTTCGAGCGTGAGGGGCCGAGCGCAACCGTCCGAACCCGAGCAGGGTCCGCCCGTGTTCTCCTTACAAGCCAGCAGAAGGGTCCCGCCACCGTCACGGCAACCGTCAGCGGCGGCGGCTTCCAGAAGGTGGATGTTCTGTTCACCGACGATCCCGCTGAGACGTTCCAGGGCAACTCGTGGGTGTCCGTCACCGCGAACGGAGGGCTGGTTTACTGTGCGGGCGAGCGCACGATAGACGCTCGTTCGAGGCCGGCCAGGGAAGGCGGCCAGCCGAGACCCGGTGTGGAGATCCGATTTCGCAACCTGGATATCCGGGCCGAGAGGGCCCAACTGGACTGCACGGCGAATGTCGTCCGAGCGTCGGGGCAGGTGACGCTCAAGCGTGGGAAGGCCGAACTGGCTTGCTCGAAGCTGGCCTACAATCTCATGACAATGAAAGGCTACGCGGTCGTCGAACGGGAGCGCAGGATCGTTCCCGTCTCCGTTCAGGGCGCCAATCTCGAGGTTGCGGCCCTGGAACACGGCGTTGCGCCGAAACACTTCGAGATGCTCGATCCTGCCGATTCGAAGCTCGTGGTCGTAGCGCGCCAGATTCTGCTGTTTCCGGGCGACAAGCTCCAGTTCAAACGGCCTCGCTTCTACGAGGACGGGCAGCATCTGTTCTCGCTGGCGTTTTACTCACTGTCTCTCTACTCATCGCAGTTGTTCACCGATCAGTTCCTGAGCCTTGGAACAGAGGGGGTTGGTCTGGACGTGCCGCTTTACTATGACCTGTCGCCGGCGTCTCGTGGACTGGTTCGAGTGAAGTACGGCGAGCGATACGGTTCAGCCTATGCCAGGCGTCCTGGATGGGCGGTGGACCTGATCCAGGCATACAACTCGGCTGCCGGCAGGTCACGGTTCATGGGCGAGTTCGGATTCACGGGCGTCAACCGCAGCGATTGGGGATTCCGATGGAGCCATAGCCAGGAGTTCGGCGCCGACACACGCACCGGTCTTCACCTCGATTTTCCGCAGCACAAGAGCGTCTTCGGCTCGGGCAATATCGGGAAACGGCTGGGGAATCTGTACCTTGGCATCAACGGTACGGCGAACACCACGCTCACAGGCCCGAGCTCAAGCGGCACCCATGCCGACGCGTACATCGAGACTATGCCTGCCAGGATCGGAGGCACCCGCGCGTACTACTCGATGGGCGCCAACGTTGCCACGTCGCGCACGCGGTCGGGCGGTTACCGGACCTATGCCCTGACGCACGGCGTTCAGGCGCGGGTGTTCACACCCTCGTTGCGACTGGACCCAAGGACGTCGCTGAGCAATGCGCTGACGGTTGGGCACACATGGAGCAGCAGAACCGCATCCGGGACGTCCATGATGGCCTCGCTGACCGCAATGCGGTCGCTGGACGGCAACAGCTCGGTTCAGGTGGGATACGATTACGTCCATCAGCCGGTCAGTTTGTCTGAGGGCGACCACCGGATAAGCTTGAGCCTGAGTGCGAACGAAGAGCGGTGGGGGGTGTACCTCTACAACACCGCGGTGCTCGACGCGGAAGCCATCAGCATCGTCGGCGACGTTCATTACGTCCTGGCGCCCCGCTGGCGTCTGGCCGTCTCCGCCAGCTCGCATCGCTACTCAGTCGGCAGCTACACCGACTTCATCCTGGCATTGGGGCGCAACGTCGGCGGCAGAGACATCGTGCTGTCCTATTCGACGCTGAACCACCGGATCATGCTGGACCTCGAAGCGACGCGTTTCTGAGAGACTACCAGGCCAACAAGGCGGCAGCGACGAGCAGAACGAGCGTTACTGCGCCGAGTACGCTCTGAGCGCATCCGGTGGTCGCATCGGCGCTCTGTCGCGACGGAATGCGCACGGCCACGCGCGGAGGTCTGGGCGGTTTCTGACCTGCTGCGAGCCAAGCAGGATGCAGATCTGCACGGCAGTTCCAGCACCGATCGAGCCCGATCAGGTTCTCCTTCTTGCACTTCAGGCACGGAACTCGGTACCAGGGCTGCACCAGCAGGACGCCGCATCTGGGGCACATCTGGGTATGGACGTCATATCCTGCTCGACACTTGGGACACCACCGGGGATAACGAGACTGTGATGCCTCGCCGGGTGGCTGCAGGTCGGCGTCCTGGGACGGTTCGGGCTCGGCGATCACCTTGGGTGGCGAAGGAACCGACGAGGGAGGCGGCTCGGCGGGAGCCTCGCCCTCCCGGGGGGAGCCTGGCCGTCCCGGAGCATCGTCGGATACCCGCTCAATGAGTCGCGTGTCCAGATGGTACACCGCGGCTACGACGGTTACTCGGTCGGGGGCATCCATAAGTTCGGCGATAGCCCGTTGGATATGCTCGGCAGTGCGGGAGGCGTGGATACGGGCCGCATTCGTGACGTGATCGCCCGCCATCCGATCCGCAATCGCCGCGGCCGGCTGAATCGCTCGCGTGAGCGGCTCCAGATACGGGTGCAGCCGGTTGGCCTGAGCCAGTGTGCCTTTGATCGCTCCGCAGTCCGTGTGTCCCAGGACAACGACGAGCTCAACGCCAAGGTGGTCCGCAGCATACAGAATGCTCGCCATCGTCGAGGTGGAAACCACATGACCGGCCGTCCGCACGACGAAGATGTCGCCGATGCCCTGGTCGAGCAGTATCTCCGGCGGAACCCGCGAATCCGAGCAGCACACAACGGCCGCGAAGGGTTTCTGGCCGGCAAGGACCTCGTCGGCGCGCGCCTGCGTCGCCCTGGGTCTCCAAGCTTGGCCGGATGCGAAACGCGCATTGCCGTCCACCAGGCGCGACCATGCGTCGGCCGCATCTCGCACCGGAGGCTCCAGCAACTCGTGTGGCGTCTCCGGGACTTCCGGCACGAGCGGTGTTTCGGGCGGCAGTCCGACCTCGATCTCCACTGGAGTTGGGGGAGCCTCTTCGCGGGGCGGCGGGACCGGTGGGACCGATGAGACGGATGGGAGGGGAGGGGCGGGAGGCGCGAGTGGTTTGGATTCCGTCGGCTCCGCGCGGGCGGTCAGCCAGGCGCCGCCGCATTTCGGGCACCGGGTGATCCTGACAGCTTCGGGGGCGTCCTCAAACGGCACCAGCGCAACGGTCTGGCAGTCAGGGCAGAGCTGGCTGAGCCCTTCGAGGACTGCCGACGAGGCTGCGCCGTGGATCAGCGAGGCGAGCTCAGAGAGCCGGCTGCCGTCGTGGGCCAGCACCTCGTTGAAGTCGGCGCTGCGCATCCACGATCCGCCACAGCTCGTGCATGCCAGCACCGTGTGGCCTTGCCAATCCCGTTCCTCGAGAAAGAGACGGCAAACCGGACAGAGTTTCATGGTGATTTCCCTCATATTACGTTTCGACAGAGGCGGGGAACGCTCCTGCAGAACCATCAGGCGTCGCATCACGCATGGCACTGTCCGACGCGTGGCTGCACGCTGCGAGCGCGGTGAGGATGTCCGCGGCATGGACGAAACGGCTTCGGGAGTGGTACATTGAGTTGCGCCGACGACGGACGGGTCGGCTCGACGAGGACAGGCGCAAATGGAGAACCCACGCCATGCTGAGCGCTCGCGGATACATCGGCGGCGCACCAAGTCGCCGGGCACCGAGCGCCATGAAGCGTCAGGCAGCCACCGACACGCGCACTCCCACACGCCGCGGCTGACACGCCTCTACATGAGTGTGCCCGGAAACCGCGGCAGCGATGACCGCATCCTGGTGGGAGGTGCCATCGCTGCCCTGCTGATCCTCGTGGTGATCGGCGGCTGGTACATGCTGAACTCACCTCGCAACGAGCGCGTGTCGAGCGCCGAGCACGCCCAGACCGAGGCGGTTCGGTTCGTCGGCATGACGGAGAGCAACAGCACGGTCGAGGTCCGCTTCGAGGAGAAGGGGCGCGAGTTCACTTTGAGCCTGTCATCGGCCAATCCGCTGGTGACCGAGCTGCGCAAGACCCGCCCTGGCGCGACGATACTCGTCCCCCGAAGCCAGGTTCCCCTGACCGAAGACGACGGTGAGCGCCGGAAGAAACGGCCCGCATCTCGATCCCGGTAGGTACGCCTCCAGCGCATCACAGAGCGCGCTGACATTCCCGATGGGGTGTTGGCGTCCCAGACGGAGCCCGAGAGCATGAGGCCGCCCTCGCCCCCCCAGGGCTCGGCAGGAGCCTCGCCCTCCCACGGCTCGGCGGGAGCCTCGCCCTCCCACGGCTCGGCGGGAGCCTCGCCCTCCCAC
>DYKI01000180.1 GCA_020722705.1 Chthonomonas calidirosea
ATTTGAGGCAACGAATACCCTTCAGTCAGGTTTTTAGCGAGGCAGCGTCATAACTCGACATTGGCCGGCTTGTAGACTATAATGCGCTACAGGCCGGCAGCTCCTCTTGGCCGGCGGCAGTCGGGGTCGTCACTCAGCACCGTTACCGATGCTCGAAGTGGGAGGTGGCCATGGATGCCGCACCAACCGAGCCGCACGCGACCAGCGAGCGGACAGCCGCAAGTCTGTGTGAACAGGCGCGAGAGCACCTGAAGCAGTTGCACGTGGAGGAGGGGGAGGCGGCTGCCCGTCAGGCCGTCGAGCTCGATCCGCAATCCGACGATGCGCACACCCTCCTGGGCATAGCCCTATGCCGCCGGGGCAAGAACACCGAGGGCATCGAGGCGCTGGGCCGAGCTGTCACCATCAACCCCTCCAATGTCACCGCTCGGTCGAATCTGGCTACAGCACGGCAACAGGCCGGCCATCTCGAGGCAGCTCGGGCGGAGTGGCTCACCGTCCTGGCGCTCGACCCGAACAACACGAAGGCACGAGGCGCCCTGGCCGTCGTCGAATGGCAGATCCATCAAGCGACCGGCGATCCGTCCATGCCGGCGGCGCAGCACTCGGCTCCGCAGCCGGTTCAGCCCGTGCAGCCGTTACAGCCCGGTCCCCAACAGGCCGCTCCTGCGGCAGTGCGCCATGATCTCGCCGGCAATCCCATTCCAGTCGCCCAAGAGCCCCTGTCGCCGGGGGAAGCGGCGGCGGGGCGGCTTCCCGGACAACAACCCCAGGCTTCCTACTACGAGCCCATGCCCCAGCGTCGCTATGGCGCCGGGAGGACCCCGGACGCCGGATACTCTTCGCATACAGCCGCGGGCGACGATCCGGGAGGCTGGTCGCCCGGCAATGTAGCGGCCATCCTGTTCTCACCCACGGCCTTCTTCCACGATCAGCACGGGCACTACGCGATCACAAAGCCTCTCTTGTTCTCAATCATCAACGGACTGATCCTTTCGACCATCATGCTTTCTGTCATGCTCGTCAGATTCGCTCAGGAGTCGAGCCGCATGGGCGGTTCGGGTTTGGCGATAGGAGCAGGTCTGGCCGGGATGCTGATCGGATGGATGATCGGGTTTGCGATCGGCATCGGTGTCCAGTTCGCTGCCGCGGGGCTTGTGCATCTGATCGCCCGGGCATTCGGGGGACGCGAGCCATACGGCGCGACCTACCGCGCGCTGATCTACGCGGCGACCCCGAGCACGGTCTGCTATGCCGTCGCCATGGCGGCCATGCAGGCTCTGCCTGCTCTCGCGATTCCGGCCGGCGTTCTGGTCTTCGCCGGGGTCATCTGGAGCGTGGTTGTTGGTGTCATCGGCCTCGGCGTCATGCAGGACATCTCGAGCTGGTCGGCATTCGGAGTCCTTTTCCTGTCATTCATCGCGCTCTTCGTAATCGGTTTGGCTGTCGGGATCGTCTTTGGCGGCGTCATGGCCGCGCTCATCGGCATGAGGGGCTCGACGTACCCGGGCGGTTACCGTCAATCGCCCTTCAGCCGTCCGCCCGGGCTGGAGCGCCCGTATCTCGGGCCGCCCGGCTTCCAGTCCGCGCCGCCCGGATTCCAGGGGCCATCGGGGTTCGGCCCCAGCAGGCGAACCATGCCCGATTTCGGCCGGCACATGTAGGATATCCTCTGTGGTGCCAGTCGCCGACGCTGACGGTCTGCGCCAACCGGTGCCGTCCATAGTTCGGATCATCGAGACCGACGGCGGCTTCGTCCTCGAACGTGACGGAAGGCCCTATTGGATTAAGGGAGCCGCAGGCAGGCCGCAATGCCCGGGATCGTACACGTTCCATTGGTCGCAGCATCATGAGAAGACCCACACGTGGTACGGCATCTTCCTGCCCGACGGCAGTCCAACCGAAGCAGTGGACGCCATGACGGAGATATGGACCGGCAGGCAACGCGGCAACGGCGAATGTGGCGCTTGAGGTGCGCTGAGGCATCTCTATAGGACGCGTGGGGGCGAAGGGGGCATCGCGATGCGCAGGCTGACCGGGCGCCGACCGAATCACATTCGTGAACCCGTGTGGCGGCTACTCCAGGCTCAGCTCCCCAACGGCCTCCACCGCATCCCCGAGCACCGACCGGGCGATCTCGAACGCCGCCTCCGGCGTCAGCGGATCGAACGGATGGACCATGACATGCATGGGAACCGGTGGCTGCCAACCCACGGACTGGGTATATCGGATGCCGCCGAGGAGCTTCGCGCCGTTGCGGCGATAGAAGGCGATGCGGCGCTCGGCGAGCCTGCGACGGTCGCCTTCGGCGTCTTCGGGACGCTCCACCTCGAACACCAGCGCACGGATGGACGGTCTCTCCTGTCGGATGCGTGTCGCGACCGCCTGGTACACCTCGGTGCCCAGCCCCCGGCAGCGCATGCTCCCCGACACGGCCAGATACCACAGCGCCGCGCCGACCGCTTCGGCATCGGCCTCGTAATAGACCATGGCCGCCACCTGGCCGGTTTCATCAACGCCCACCGCGAGCGTAGAGCCCGTATCCCTGCCTGCCGCAATCTCCCGGACGATCCGATTCAGCGAGCTTACGAGCATCTGCTCGTCGAGAGGGAACGAGGTCTGGTATATGTCGAGGTACGCATCATAGCGCACATCGTCGAGCGAGCGGATGCGATAGAGTGTGATCCTTGAAGGGGCGCTCTCTGTCATAGCGAAATCATGGCAGCCGATCAGGCCTTTCCGCGCCAACGGAGCCGGCCTCCGGCACATTCGCGAGAAGTCATGCGTATGGCTCAGGTAAGCAGGCGTACACATTGCGAAGGGGGTGCGCAACACCAGTGACCATCATGACGATACTGGGGAGCCCGAGGCGATACGGCAACACGGCGCAGGTGCTGGAGTGGATCGAGGAACCCCTGCGCGCCGAGGGCCACCGCATAGATCGGGCGAACATCTGGGAGCACCAGATCGGCAACTGTAAGGAGTCGCACCAGTGCAGGTATCCCCAGAGCACGGCATGCGGCACGCCCGATGATGCAGGCAAGCTTTTCGAACGCGTGCTCGATGCCGACCGAGTGCTCATCGCGTCGCCCGTGTTCTCGTGGGGCTTTCCGGCGCCGATGAAGGCGCTCCTCGATCGGTTCTACTGCCTGTCGGGCTACCATCAGGACCCGGATCACGCCATCCTGCTCGAAGACAAACCCATCGGTCTGATGATGACCTGCGGCGGCGATGGGACGGAGAACTACGAGATACTGTCACGTGTGTACCGTAATATGATGGCCTTCTTTGGCGCGCGCGAACTGGGCTTCTGGCTCGTTACGCGGACAACGACGCCCGATGCCCTGGGCGAAGAAGTGCACGCACGAGCGGTCGAGTTCGCCCAGAGAATCATGGGCGATCCGGTTTTGCCGGGTCCAGATACTTGATCCAGTAAAGGCCGGTGCCCGGAATGCCGAGCGAGACGTAGCGGCGGCCATCCGGCGACACGCCGAAGTGCGCGAACCGCCCCCCGATACGCCAACCCACGCCTCTCTTCGTTGCCGTGAACCGCAGCGGCCCGCGACCGAACGTCTTTCGAAAACGAAACATGGAAGCACTCCTACTGTGGCTCACCGGTCTGGGGCGCCTCGACATCCAGTCCGGCCCCGCGCGACGTTGTGCCGGTGGCGGGCATGCTCCAGAGCGTGTCGTTCTTGGCCGAGGGCGCACCATTCGGGTAGGTGTCCTTGCCGCCGGTATCCAGGAACAGCCCCAGCGTGAGGTTGCGCTCGCGGATGCCGCCCCCGGGAGCGCTCGCTCGTCCAAGGGTGATCGAGGGTCCGACCGTATAGGCGTCGTCGCCCGACCGATCCCATAGGAATCCGAGGCCGTTGGCATTGCCGCCGCCCAGCGACAGGTTTGGCGCGGTATGGCGGTCGTTGCCGGCCCGATCCGTCAGGAACCCGACGCTGAAGTCGTGTCCTGCTCCCTGCGCCATATTCATGTAAGCCGTATAGGTGTCATCGCCGCCCTCGTCGTCGAGGATGCCCACGGCAAAGTGCGCCGCAGCCGCTTGCACATACCACTGGCCCGTGTGCGCATCCGCCCCCGGTCCGGTCAGGAGCATGCCGAGGCCATACCAGTAGCCGACACCTTGCCCGAACACCCCACAGGTGAACGTGTTCCTGCCGCCTGCGTCCATGAGGATGCCGATGCCGCCGGAGAGCGAATGGCCATCGGTGTAGTCGGCCCTCCGGCCATAGCCTGCACCCTGGGCCATGCTGACGTTGTGCTGGGCGCTCTGGGGCGAAGGGAAGTCGAGCACAGCGTCGTTCGCCTCGTAGGTGTCGTCACCGGTTCCGAGATCGGCCAGAATGCCGCACCCGGCCGTGCTGCCGTAGCCCTGCGAGTAGGAGAAGCAGCGGTACGTGTCGGCGCCGCCGGCATCCAGCAGTACCCCCACGCCGCCAAGGGCGCTCGCCTGGCCGGCCGTGTGGCAATCGTATGTGTCATCGCCGGCCCAATCGGCCAACACCCCTGCGCCGAATGCGCATGCGCCCTGAGTGTTGGCTGCCGAACGGTATGCATCGTTGCCTGCGAGGTCGGCCACCATGCCGTAGCCGAGAACTCCGCAGCCGAACGCGGGCGCACGGGGCAGGGCCTTTCGGTTAGCGACAGCGGAGATGGGCGTCCGGTCGAGCGCCGGCGCTGAGATATACCGGTCGTCGCCGGAGACGTCCACAGTGACCGATATGCCGTGACCCGGCCCGGCTGTGGCACCGCCTGAGCGGTATGTGTCATCGCCGCCCGTGTCGAGGATCAGGAGGCAAGCGGCTCCGGCTTCGTGGGTGTCGCTCTGCGCCCCTCGCAGGCGGATTTCGCCAAGCGGCGTCGGCATGTCGAGTTTGAAACGCTCCGATCCGGCTCGCTTGCCCAGCCGTTCGCGCACGGCGTCCAGCGCGAACGCGAGCGTCTCGGCTCCAACGAGCAGACGCTTGCGATCCACGGAAGCGAGCAGCGCGTCCTCCGCGGGGTCCTCCGGATCGTCGGCAGGGTAGGTCGTGACCTCGGCCCAGAGCTTCGCCATATCTGCCGGACGCACTCCCGCCAGCGCCCTCTTGCGCCACTCCCAGGCACGGGCCGATGCCCGGAGCATCAGCGCGGCCGCCGAACGAACATCGGCGGGAACCGATGCCTGCTTCGAGGCGATGCTCTTGGCGAGCGCTTCGGGCATGGACTTGCCGGCGACGCGATGCACTTCGCGGACAGCGTCGAGAAGCGAGCTGGGCTTGTCGGCCTGGCGCGCTTCTGCGGCCAATGGGTCACCAAGAAGGTCGAGACGTGTGCCGTCGCCGGTTCGAATCGCGGCCAGCGTCACCAGCGGCGCAACCTTGCCGCCCGACGCTGCGATGCCCTGACGGGTGATGCGCCCATAGAACGGGACGCGCAGAGGGTCCTGATGGACAGCCTCGAAGAATGCCAGACGGTATCCGCCGCCCCCATACTGGGCCATGTCGAGCAGGTCGAACCGGCAAGTTTCGCGGGTGAGCCCTGCCCCCGCCAACAGCCGCTGCCATGCGTCCTCGCCCGATCCTGCGGTCGCCGCTCCCCCGAACGCCGCACAGATTGCCGCCACGATTACCAGTCGTCTCAATGGTCCCCTCCTATGAGCACGGCCCAATGCCTGCAAACCGCCGCACCCATCAGGTTCTACGCCATTGGGCACAACCCCTGCACCGCACACGACGCCGGGAGGCCGAGGCCGGGAGGGCGAGGCTCCTGCCGAGCCGCCGTGAACGGGATGGCGAGGCTCCCGCCGAGCCGCCGTGACCGGGAGGGCGAGGCTCCCGCCGAGCCGCCGTGAACGGGAGGGCGAGGCTCCCGC
>DYKI01000181.1 GCA_020722705.1 Chthonomonas calidirosea
GACAACACGCTGCGCGTGTGGGACCTGGAGACCGGAACCACCATAGCCACGTTCGCCGCGGATGCGTCGGTATTTGCCTGCTGGGCTGCACCGGACGGCATCACTTCAATCGCCGGCGATGCCGCCGGCAACGTCCACTTCCTTCGTCTCATCGAGCCGAACGCGTAGACCGCTCGCCCCGTCGTGGCGCAGCCCACCCCAACGGCGTCCACAACGGACGGTCCCTTCCCATGCCGCTTGACATCGCGCCGAACATGGTAGGTATCATGCCGCGCGCCGCGAGAAGCGGCGTTTCCGCCGAGAGGATGCCGCATGGCTACGAACCTGATCATCGTCGAGTCGCCCACCAAAACGAAAACGCTCACCTCATTCCTCGGGCCCGGGTACCGGGTCGTGGCGAGCATGGGGCATGTTCGCGACTTGCCCGAGAAGCGCCTGGCCGTAGATGTGAAGAACGGTTTCAAGCCGTCCTACGCAGTGATCGCAGAGCGGAAGGAGCACCTCAAGAAGATCGCCGAGCAGTGCCGCAAGGCCAAGCGTGTGTACCTCGCTTCCGACCCCGACCGCGAAGGCGAGGCCATCGCCTACCATATCGTACAGGCCCTGAAGCTGAAAGACGCCCTCCGCATCGAGTTCAACGAGATCACGCGCGCCGCCGTGTTGGCTGCCCTGAATGCGCCGCGTTCGATCAACACCGAGCGCGTGGAAGCCCAGGAGGCCCGGCGCATCCTCGACCGGCTTGTGGGCTACAAGCTCTCGCCGTTGCTGCAGCGCCGCGTCCGGGGCAAGAGCGCAGGCCGGGTCCAGTCGGTGGTCCTGAGGATCATCTGCGACCGCGAGCGCGAGATACAGGCCTTCGTCCCCGAGGAGTACTGGAGCCTGACGGCGACGCTGAGTCCGCAGGAGCCGGAAGAGCCCTTCCCCTTCGAAGCCAAGCTGGTGGCCATTGATGGGGAAGGCAAGAGGCGAGAGGCGAGTGGTGAGGGGCAAGAGAACAAGGGTGACCGGCTCCTCCGGACGCAGGCCGAGGCTGAGGCGCTGCTGCAGGAGCTCGAGGGCTCGACCTATCGCGTCGCGTCTGTCAAGCAGAAACTGCAGCGGCGCAACCCGCAGGCTCCGTTCACGACAAGCACGATGCAGCAGGAGGCTGCCCGCAAGCTCGGCTTCAGCAACAAACGCACGATGCAGACGGCCCAGACCCTGTATGAAGGCGTCGGGTTGGGCGAGGAGGGACCGGTTGGCCTGATTACGTACATGCGGACGGACTCGGTACGCATTGCGACCGAGGCACAGACCGAGGCGCGCGATTTCATCGTGGCCACGTACGGCGAGCCGTATCTGCCCAACACGCCCCCACGCTACAAGACCAAGGGCGCGGCGCAGGATGCCCACGAAGCCATCAGGCCGACTTCGGCGCATCGCACTCCCGAGCGCATCGCCCCGTTCCTGACACCCGATCAGGCCAGGCTTTACCGCCTCATATGGCAGCGGTTCGTCGCAAGCCAGATGACGCCGGCTCTGTTCGACATCACCACCGCCGACATTGCCGCCGGACGCTGCACCTTCCGCGCGACCGGCTCGGTGCAGAGGTTCGACGGCTTCATGCGCGTGTACACCGAGGGCAAGGACACGGCGGAGAAGAGCGATGAGGATAAGGACCCGCTGCCGCCGCTGAGCGTGGACCAGACACTCGACCTGCTGAAGCTCGAGCCGAAGCAGCACTTCACCGAGCCGCCTCCGCGCTACACCGAGGCAACGCTGGTGAAGTTCCTCGACGAAAACGGAATCGGCCGCCCGAGCACGTGGGCGAGCTTCATCGCCATCATCCAGGATCGCAACTACGTCACGCTGACAGACCGGCGCTTTGTGCCCACCGACCTGGGGTTCAAGGTGCGCGACTATCTTGTCGAGAACTTCAAGACGGTCATGGACATCGGGTTCACGCAGCAGATGGAGACCAGGCTCGACGAGATCGAGGCAGGCAAAGCCGAGAAGCTCGCCGTCCTGGATGGGTTCTGGAAGCCCTTTGAGGAAGACCTGAATAGAGCCTGGGGGAATGTCCGTGGAGGCGGTCCGGAGGCGGAGCCGGTCCAGACGGACGTGGCATGCCCCAAGTGCGGCAAGCCCATGGTGGTGCGGCAATCCGAGCGCGGTCCGTTCCTCGGCTGCTCGGGTTACCCGAAGTGCAAGACCATGCTGAACATGGACGGGACACCCATCGAGCGCCCGGCTCCGGAGGAGACGGAGCATGCCTGCCCCAAGTGCGGCAAGCCCATGGTGATCCGCAACGGCAAGAACGGGCCGTTCCTGGGCTGCTCCGCCTATCCGAAATGCCGGGGCACCATGCCCCTTCCGGGCGCCGAGCCCCAGCAGGAAGCCGCCGCGGAGGCGACCGGCGAGAAGTGCCCCAAGGATGGCGGCGACATCGTGGCCAAGAAGAGCCGCAGGGGAACCACCTTCTATGGCTGCGCCAACTACCCGAAGTGCGATTTCGCCATGTGGGGCAAGCCGGTCGGGCGCGCATGTCCTCAGTGCGGATGGCCCATGGGCGAAGAGAGCTATCGGGGACGCCGGACCGGCAAGATCAAGTGCTCCAACAAGGACTGCGGTTATACGGAGGCGGTCGAGCCTCCGGCCGCGGATGGAGCGTAGCCATCCTGTGAGCGGCCCATGCGTCACCGTCATCGGCGGTGGCCTGGCGGGATCGGAGGCGGCCTGGGCTGCGGCATCGCGCGGCGTGCGCGTGACGCTGATCGAAATGCGGCCGCTGCGAATGACTCCGGCGCATCGCACCGGCAACCTCGCCGAGCTTGTCTGCTCCAACTCGCTCAAGTCGGCCCGCATTGCCAACGCCGCCGGACTGCTGAAGGAAGAGATGCGCCGCCTCGGGTCGCTCATCCTCCCCGCGGCGGATTCGGCCTCGGTTCCGGCGGGCGAAGCCCTCGCCGTTGACCCCGAGGCGTTCGCTGTGGCCGTCACCGAACGGATCGCGTCATGCGACCGCATCGTCGTCGAGCGTCGGGAAGCGCTCCATGTGCCGGCAGAGCGTCCCCTGGTGATTGCGACGGGCCCCCTGACCTCGGAAGCCCTGACGGATTCGCTGGTCGCGCTCACAGGGCAGGCATCGCTGCACTTCTACGATGCCGTCGCTCCAACGGTCACCCTTGAGAGCCTCGACATGACACGCGCATTTCGAGCATCGAGGCGTAACCGCGGCCAAACTGAGGACAGCGCCGGGGGCGGCGACTATATCAACTGCCCCATGACCCGCGAGGAGTACGACGCGTTCCATTCGGCGTTGATCCATGCGGAAATCGCCGACCCGCATCTGGCCGCCGAGAAGGACGCTCCCTACTTCGAGGCATGCGTCCCTGTCGAGGCGCTGGCCGCCCGAGGCCCGCGCACCCTCGCCTTCGGCCCCATGCGGCCGGTCGGTCTCGTGGATCCGCGCACGGGCCGACGACCCCACGCCGTCGTTCAGCTTCGTCAGGAGAACCGCCAGGGCACGCTCTGGGGACTGGTGGGCTTTCAGACGCGCCTCAAGTGGAGCGAACAGAGGCGCGTGTTCAGGATGATCCCCGGCCTTGAAAACGCCGAGTTCGTTCGCTACGGCGTCATGCACCGCAACACCTATGTCAATGCCCCGCTCGTGCTGGAGCCGACCACGCAGATGCGGGCGCATCGGGGCGTGTTCCTGGCGGGCCAACTGACAGGTGTCGAAGGCTACGTCGAATCCGCGGCGGTGGGCATCCTTGCCGGCATGAACGCAGCACGGCATGCCCTCGGGCTGGAGCCGGTCGTGCCGCCCGCCGACACGGTGATCGGGTCGCTTTGCCGCCACATCTCCGAGTGCGACGCGAAGGTCTTCAGCCCGATGAACGCCAACCACGGCTTGCTGCCGCCCATCGAGCCCCGCCCCCGCGATCGGGCCGAGCGCGGAACGGCCTATGCCGAGCGATCACTGGCGGCGCTGGAGCGCTGGATGGCCGCATTGGGCAGGCAGGAACCGATGGCGGCGGAGCCGTAACAGGGCGTTGCGGAGGGATTGGATGAGCGCCTATCGTTGGGCATCGGCCATCGCGCCGACGCTCGTTGCGGCCTATGCGACGGCATCGGCTCTGATGGCGCCGACGGCACGCGCGCAGTGGGGCGCCTGGCACACGCGCAACATGGCGGCAGCCGCCGACAAGCTGCCGGATCGGGTTGATCCCGGCTCCGGCCTCAACGTACGGTGGACCGCTCCGCTCGGCGGACAGACACACGGAACACCCGTCGTGGCGGGCAATCGCATCCTCATCGGCACGAACAATGAGCGGCCCCGCGATCAGCGGCTGCGCGGCGACTGCGGCGTGCTGCTGTGCCTCGATACCCGCAACGGCAGCCTCGTCTGGCAGCTTGTCGTCCCCAAGGTTGGCGGAAGCCCCTACAACGACTGGCCTGCTACGGGTCTCTGCTCACCTCCCACGGTCGAAGGCGAGCGAGCCTATGTCGTCACCAACCGGAATGAGCTCGTATGTCTCGACATGGCGGGCATGTCCAACGGCAATGACGGACCCTATCGCGATGAAGCCCGCCACATGGTTCCGGAGGGCAGGGAACCCGTCGAACCGGGACCTGCGGACGCCGACATCATCTGGCTGTTCGACATCGTCAAGGAATGCGGCATCCACCGCCACGATGCGGCCCACGGCTCTCCGCTCATCGCCGGCAACATCATCTACGTGAACACATCGAACGGCGTGACGGACGAGCACATGATGACGCCTGCGCTCGACGCTCCCAACCTGATCGCCGTGGACAAGCGGACAGGCCTCCTCCTGGCGCGGGACGGCCTGCGGATCGGCGAGAGGATCATCCATGCCGCATGGACCTCCCCGGCGCTCGGCGTGCTCGGTGGGCGCAGGCAGGTCATCTACGGCGGCGGCGACGGGGTCTGCTACGGCTTCGCGGCGCTCGACAGCGGCGTTCAACCCGATGCGCAGAGGACGCTGCAGGAGTTGTGGCGCTTCGATGGCGATCCGGATGCGCCCAAGCAGGACATCTTCCGATGGCAGGACAACCGCAAAGAGGGACCGAGCACCTTCACGGCCATGCCCGTTGTCCACGGTCAGCGCGTCTACGCGATTGTCGGCGGCGACCTCTGGCACGGCAAGCCGCTCTCCCGGCTCCATTGCATCAACCCGGTCGGCTCGGGCGACATCACCCGATCAGGCAAGGTCTGGAGTTACGAGTTCAAGGGATTCGGCACGGCGACACCTGCTATCCTGAACGGCCTTGCATACGCAACATCCAGCGACGGTGTCGTCCACTGTGTGGACATTGCCACAGGCAGGCCTGTCTGGACGCATGACATCCATCAGGAAGTCTGGGCATCGCCGATCCTCGCCGACGGCAAGCTCTTCGTCACTACACGCAACGGAGGGCTGGTGATCCTGGCCGCCGGCAGGGCCAAGCATGAGCTGTCAGCAATCCGCCTTGACGGCGCGCTGAGCGCATCTCCGGCCGTCTCGAAGGACACACTCTACTGCGCCACCATGCGCACGCTGTACGCGTTCGGATACCCGCGTCAGGGCCGGACGACGAGCGAAACCCGACGGTCTCCTCGTTCGTAGACCGTCGGAGAGTGTTCAAGCCTATTCCGGACGGCGAGGACGCCCCCATCGGGAGGGTCATCGTCCCCGATGACCCACGTCTCGGACGGCGAGGACGCCCCCATCGGGAGGGTCATCGTCCCCGATGACCCACGTCTCGGACGGCGGGGACGCCCCCATCGGGAGGGTCATCGTCCCCGATGACCCACGTCTCGGACGGCGG
>DYKI01000182.1:0-2170 GCA_020722705.1 Chthonomonas calidirosea
CGTTTGGTTGCGGCTGGAGGCCGCGCTACGTTTTCTTGGCGTCTTCGCGGTGAAAGTTTCAGCTCTTTCGTAACACGTTCTGTAAAGCGACCAGCAGCGCGCCTTCCTGTTCTGGCAGGACGGTGCGCGGGTCGAGCAGGATGCGGTTGTTTTCGGTGCGAGCGATGACCGGCGGTTTCTGCTCGCGCAGGCGTTTCAGGAACTTGTCCGGGCTTTTCACGTCGAGCGCCAACAGAGTGGTCGGCAGGGTCTCGCCCGGCAGGCTGCCCCCGCCCACCGTGGACTCGCCCTTCAGCGCCTCGCCCTGCCCCAGGCGTTCGATCCAGACCTTGACCCGCGAGCGGTTCTGCTGCGGCGTGGTGGCGATCATCTGCCAGGTCGGAATTTCGCGCTCGGCCTCGTCTTTGAGATAATGGGTCAGCGTGGCAGTGATCCCGGCCAGGCAGGTCTTGTCGGCCCGCACCGCCCGCGCCAGCGGATGCTTCTTGATCCGGTCGAGCAACGCCTTCCTGCCGACGATGATCCCCGCCTGCGGACCGCCGAGCAGTTTATCGCCGGAAAAGCAGACGACGTCCGCCCCGGCTGCCAGCGATTCCTGGAGCGTCGGCTCGTGCGCCAGCCCGAAGCGGGTCGTGTCCAGCAGCGTCCCGGACCCGAGGTCGTCCACCACCGGGACCCCGGCCTGGTGCGCGGCTGAGACGATATCCTTGAACTCCGGCTCTTCGGTGAAGCCAATGATCTTGAAATTTGAACGGTGGGCGCGCATCACCAGGGCCGGTTTCTCGTCGAAGGTCTCCACGTAATCCGAAAGGCGGACCTTATTGGTCGTGCCGACTTCGAGCAGCTTCGCCCCGGATTGCTTCATCACGTCCGGGATGCGGAACCCGCCGCCGATCTCGACCAGTTGCGAACGGGCGATGACCACTTTTCGCCGGGAGGCCAGCGCCGAAAGCACCAGCAGCACCGCCGAAGCGTTGTTATTGACCACCACCGCAGCTTCCGCACCGGTCAGGCGTTTCAGCACCGCCTCGGCGTGGACCAGGCGCGAGCCGCGCTTGCCGTTCGACAAGTCGAATTCGAGGGTCGAGTAGCCGCGTGAGACTGCCTCCATCGCCTGGAGAGTGGCCTTGCTCAACGGAGCGCGGCCCAGGTTGGTGTGCAGGATCACACCCGTCGCATTGATCACCGGCAAGAGCGTGGGAGTCATCCACTCGTCCAGCACGACCGAGACGCTCTCGAGGAGGGCCTCCCGCTCCGGGACGGTGGTCTCGCTCCCGCCCAGGATCCGCCCGCGCACTTCATCCAGCACGTGACGGATGGCCTCCAGCACCAGCGGGCGGCCGTTGGCTGAGATCATCTCGGCGGCCAGTTTGGTCTGGAGCAATTGTTCGACCGAGGGAAGGTTGCGGAGTTCGGACATGGGGTTCCAGTATTCAGTATTCAGTATTCAGTATTCAGTGTTCAGTGTTCAGGATCGTGAGGAGCGGGTTCCGGCGGGAGGGGCGGACGGATGCGGGTACGCTCGCGCATCCGCACCACCGACTCGACCACGAACAGTCCCGCCGCCAGCCCGGCGATCACCCACAGGTTGACCACCCGTCCGAGTTGCAGCCAGGCCAGGGTCGCCCCGTAGACGCCCACCCACATCGCCTGGCGGACGATCACGTTCGCTTCGGCAGGCGGCCTGGACGGGAAGCGCAGGTGCAGGAAATAGACCACCGGCAGGGCGAGGCCGGTCAGCGCCATCATCCACAGCACGAAAAACGACCAGCGCATCCAGACGGTCGGCAGGGTATAGATGAACAAAAACGCCAGCCCGCCCCAGCCGAGGAACAGCAGGAACAGGGTGGCGGGCAGGAACTGGCGGAAAGTGGGGCGTGAGTCCATGCTTGGATTATACCCTAGGGCGCGTCACACCTCTCTCAAATCTACATTGTACCGCCAGGCTTTGCCTGGCAAAGCCGACCACACCACTTCGTACCATTTCATACCATGTCATGGCACAAGTGACACAAGTGGCACTTCGTAGGTCGGCGATACGTTTGGTTGCGGCTGGAGACCGCGCGGTGCTTTATAATGGCAATTCGTAATTGAGCAACACCCAAATCACCAATCACTGGACACTGGACACTGGATACTGGATACTGGACACTGGATACTGGATACTGGA
>DYKI01000182.1:2270-5805 GCA_020722705.1 Chthonomonas calidirosea
ACTGGATACTGGATACTGGACACTGGATACTGGATACTGGACACTGATGACTGAACTTACCCCCTTCTTCACCCCCCTCGGCATCGCCATCGTCGGCGCCTCGGCCAACCCGGGCAAACTCGGCTACGGCGTAGCCCGCAACCTGGTCAACAGCGGCTACAGCGGCGCGATCCACTTCGTCAGCCACCGGGCCGGGAATTTGTTTGGCCGCCCGGTCTACCCCGATCTCGCCAGCCTCCCCGACCCGGTGGATTTGGCCGTGCTGATCGTCCCCGCGTCGGGGATGGCCGCCGCGTTGCAGGCCTGCGCCGGGCGCGATATTCACGCCGCCATCATCATGTCGTCTGGGTTTCGCGAGGCAGGTCAAGAGGGCGCCGCCCTCGAAGCCGAAATCGTCGCAATCGCCCGCCAAAACGGAATCCGCATCATCGGGCCAAACTGCATCGGCCTGCTCGACACCCACCTGCCGCTCGACACCACCTTCCTGCCGCCGCCCATACCCCCAAAAGGCGACGTGGCCTTCATCTCGCAGTCCGGGGCCATCTGCGCCGCGATCATTGATTGGGCACGCGGCCAGGGTTTCGGCTTCTCGCGGCTGATCTCGCTCGGCAACCAGGCCGACGTCAACGAGACCGACATGCTGGCCGCCGTCGTCGAGGACGAAAACACCCGCGTCCTCACCCTCTACATCGAGAGCGTAGCCGATGGACGCAAGTTCATCGAAGAAGCCTCCAGGGTGACGCGCCGCAAACCGGTGGTGGCTCTCAAGGTCGGGCGCTTCGAGGCCGGGCAAAAAGCGGCCGCCTCGCACACCGGCGCGCTGGCGGGTTCCGACACGGCTTACGAGGCCGCCTTCCGCAAGGCCGGGATTTTTCGCGCTACGACCAGCGAAGAGATGTTCGACTGGGCTTCGGCCCTGGCATCCTGTCCTTTACCTGCCGGACGAGATATCGCCGTCCTGACGAATGCCGGCGGCCCGGGCGTGATCGCCGCCGATGCGCTCGAGACGAACGGCCTGCATCTCGCCAAACTGAGCGCCTCCACCCGTCAACGCCTCACGGAACTCCTGCCCCCGGCCGCGGGCCTCAACAACCCGGTGGACATGCTCGCCTCGGCCTCCCCTGCCGATTACGCCGCCTGCCTGCGTCTGCTGCTCGACGACGAAACCGTGGACGGCGTGCTGGTCATCCTGCCGCCGCCGCCGATGTACCCGGCTGAATCCGTGGCCGGGGCAGTCATCCCGCTCATCCAGAGCAGCCGCAAGCCGGTGCTGGTGGCGCTGATGGGCGAGACGCTGATCCAGGAGGCCGCTGAACGCTTCCGCCGCGCCCGCGTCCCGGAGTACCGCTTCCCAGAGCGGGCTGCCGCGGCAATGGCGGTGTTAGCCGAACGGCAGGAATTTCTAACCACAGAGACCACGAGGCATCCAGAGAATTTCAATAAAAATCCTGCGGCCTCCGTCGTGAATTCTTCCGCCGACGAACTGGTCGCAGCCTATGGCATCCCAACCGCGCCGGCGAGGCTGGCCCAAAGCGCGAGCGCAGCCGTCCAGGCTGCGGCTGAACTGGGTTTTCCCCTCGTGATGAAGATCGCCAGCCCGGACATTTTGCACAAATCCGACGTGGGCGGCGTGAGGCTCGATATCCATTCGGAGCAGGAGATCTATCTGGCCTACACCGAAATGATGACCCGCGTCACCACCGCCGCGCCGCAGGCGAAGATCGAGGGCGTCCTGCTCCAGCGCATGGTCCCCGGCGGGCAGGAGGTCATCGTCGGGATGGCGCGCGATCCGCAGTTTGGGCCGCTGATGATGTTCGGCTCCGGGGGCGTGGAGGTGGAAGGACTCAAGGACGTGGCCTTCGCCCTGGGTCCGCTGGACCAGGCCGAGGCGTCCGACATGATCCGCCGCACCTGGGCCGGGAGGAAACTGCGGGGCTTTCGCAGCCTCCCCCCGGCGGACGAGGCCGCGGCCGCCGACATCCTGGTGAAACTCTCGCATTTGGCGTTCGACCATCCTGAAATCGCCGAGATCGAGATCAATCCGCTGCGGGTGCTGAACCAGGGCGCGGTGGCGATTGACGTGCGGCTGAAATAGCGGCCTTACACCACTTTATCGGCGTACCGGTCGGCGAACAGGGCGGGCGTACCGCCGGTGTGCCAGAACAGGACGGTCTCGTCCCGGCCGAAGAACCCCTTGCGGATCAGGTCAATCATCCCCGCTGCGGCCCGTCCCGTGTAAACCGGATCGAGCAGCAGCCCTTCGGCCTGGGCGAAAAGACGAATGGCTTCTTTCTCCCCTTCGCCGAAGACCCCGTAGCCGGCCCGGCAGTATTTGTCCGTGGCCAGCACATCTTCGGGCAGGAAAGCGATCCGCTCGCCGAGCTTCTCCGAGGCTGCGGAGGCCAGCGCCGAAACGTGCGTTTTGAGCCAGGCCTCCGACTCGTCAATGCTGACGCCCAGGATTTTCCCCGCATATCCGAACAAGCGCTGCCCCAGCACCAGCCCGGCGTGCGTCCCGCCAGACGAGGTGCCGAAGACGATCCAATCCGCCTCCACGTTTTGGGCCATCAACTCCTGCATGGCATAGGCATACGCCAACGCCCCGGTCGGGCTGGAGCCGCCATAGGGGACAAGATAGGGCTGCTTGCCGTCCTGCGCCGCCCGCTCGAAGGTTTCCCGCAAGACCCGGTCGCGGTCGGCCCGGTCTTCCACGAAGACGATCTGCGCGCCGAAGAGCTGGTCGAGCAAGATATTGGCGGATGGACGGTCGGGCGGGTTGCCGGTCAGCACCAGGGTACACTCGAAGCCGAAGCGGGCTGCGGCCGCGGCCGTCTGACGGCAATGGTTGGACTGCACCGCCCCGGCCGAGACCAGCATCCGTGCGCCCTGTTCCTGGGCCTCGGCGACGAGGAACTCCAGTTTGCGGGTCTTGTTCCCGCCGAAGGCCAGCCCGGTCTGGTCGTCCCGCTTGACGAGGATGTGCGGCCCTCTGAGCATGGCCGAAAGCCGCGGCAATTCTTCGATGGGGGTTGGGAGATGGGCAAAATTCAGTCGGTTCATGTTTTCTCCATAAAGAACACGAAATTCACGAATGCGAACTAATTCAGGCGGTTCATGTTTTCTCCACGAAGAACACGAAGTTCACGAATACGAGCTAATAGACGAGGCGTTTCCATTCGAGTTTGGGATAACTCCCAAAATTGATCAAAACGCCGACTTTATAACCGGTCGCCTTGAGATAATTCAAGAGCTGGGCTTCTTCTTTGCCACTTAATCGGTCCAAGGCTTTGATCTCTACAATGATCTGATCAAAGAAAATAAAGTCGGGAATGTACTCTTTCTTCAAAGTATATTGCTTGTATTTGATGCGTAAAACGGGTTGGGGCGTGAACGGCAACTTTCGCTCATCGGACTCGAGTTCCATAGCTTCTTGATAAACCGCCTCCAAAAACCCTGGGCCCAAGACGCGATGCACCTCGATTGCCGCCCCAACAATCGCATACACTTCTTCTCTCAAAATCAATTCAGCCATACG
>DYKI01000037.1:0-16451 GCA_020722705.1 Chthonomonas calidirosea
ACGCGCCCAACCACGCGCCCAACCACGCGCCCAACCACGCGCCCAACCACGCGCCCAACCACGCGCCGCATGGCGCCTCCCATGGCGCCTCCCATGGCGCCCTTCTCCCTGCCCATAGCGCCCCCCTTCCCGCCGCCCATCGCGCCGGACGGGTCATCGCCGGCATCGCCGTCGCCCTCTTCGCACTCGCTCTGGTGTCCGTTGCTTGCGAGCTCGCCGTCCGCTTCATCAGCCCATCGCCGCTTGCCGAGTTCGTGGGCAGCTATCCGCTCCTCAACGCATTCGTCAAGTCTTTCATCGTCGCCAACTTTGTCACCTTGCATGTCCTCTTCCTCATCTGGTGGGAGCGCAAGTTCGCCGGCTGGATCCAGGCTCGCATCGGCCCCAAGCACGTCGGCTGGAACGGGCTGGCCCAGACAGTGGCAGACGCGGTCAAGCTCCTCCTCAAAGAGGACATCATCCCCGCCAAGGCCGACGCACCCCTGTTTGTCAGCGCCCCGTTCCTCGCGTTCATGCCCACCCTGCTCACCTTCATGATCCTCCCGTTCAGCGCCACCTGGGTAGGGTACGATTTCGATCTGGCCGTCTTGTTCGCCCTTGCCGTGAGCACGAACGTCAGCCTCGGCATTCTCGCGGCCGGTTGGGGCGCCAACAACAAGTACTCGCTGCTCGGCGGAGCCAGGGCTTGCGCGCAGGTGCTTGCTTACGAGATCCCGCTCGCGATCAGCATCCTCACCGTGGTCACCATAGCGGGCTCCATGTCGCTCATCCGGATCGTAGAAGGTCAGTCCGGCATGTGGAACATCATCGCCCACGCCCCTGTGACGATCCCGGCCTTCGCCATATTCCTCATCTGCGCTCTGGCCGAACTCAATCGGACCCCGTTCGACCTGCCCGAGGCCGAGTCCGAGCTGGTGAGCGGCTTCCACACCGAGTACTCCGGCATGCGCTTTGCGTTCTTCTACCTCGCCGAGTTCGCCAACAACTTCTTCATGGCGGGCCTTGCCGTCGCCCTGTTCTTCGGAGGATGGCATGGCCCATGGCTTCCCGGACCCGTCTGGTTCGCAACCAAGACCCTGGCGCTGGTGACGGTCATCATGTGGATCCGCTGGACCGTGCCCAGGTTCCGCGTGGACCAGATGATGGAGTTCTGCTGGAAAGCGCTGGTGCCTATGTCGTTGGTCGTGTTCTTCGCCGCGGCCCTCTGGAGCATGTGGGTCCGATGAGGCTCGTCCGCGATTTCGTTGCCGGCTTCGTGGCCGTGTTCCGCGGCCTCGGAGTGACCTTGCTGAACCTTGTCATGCGCCCCAAGGTCACCCTGTCGTACCCCTATGAGAGGCCGCAGGTGTCGCCGCGATACCGCGGGCTCTTCTACCTGCCCTACGACAGCGACGCCGACAGGCTGAAGTGCGTGGGATGCACGCTTTGCGCCCAGGCCTGCCCGACCAAGGTGATCTCCATGGAGAAACTCGGATCAGGCAAACACGCGGGCGTGAGCGAGTTCACCATGGACCTCGGGCGCTGCATGTTCTGCAATCTGTGCATCGAGGCATGCCCGTTCGACGCGATCCACATGGGTCCGGAGTACGAGCTGGCATCGTACGATCGAAACGCCAGTCTGTTCACCATACGCGAGCTGGCCCAGGGCGGCCCCGAGGCCGTGAAGCGAAACATCGCAACCATTGAGGCGGCTCTCGAGAAAGACAAGCAGGCCGCCGCCGGCGAGGCAGAGAAGCAGTATCCGACCTCCAAGGCGTTTCGGATTCAGCAGCCTGGGACTTCATCCGAATGAACGTGAACCTGGTTACGGCTGCTTTCGTCAGCCTGACGCTGTTGACCCTCGTCCCCGCGCTCATGGTGGTTTCAACTCGGAATCTGGTGCACGCAGGCTTCTGGATGCTGCCATGCCTGATCGGCGTTGCAGGTTTCTATGCGCTGCTCGAGGCGCACTTCTTCGTGGTTGTGCAGCTTCTCATCTACATTGGTGCGATCCTCGTGCTGATCATGTTCGCGCTCATGCTGACCCGCGATGTAATGAATCCAAGGGAGCGACAGACCAATGGCCTTGGGCTGGTTGCGGGCTGCCTGTGCGGCGTCGGATTGCTCGTCACTGCCTATATGGTGGCCCAGCATCCATGGCCGACCAGCGACGCGGTGCCGGCTTCAGCCCATGATCAGACGGTGGCCCTTGGACGGGCTCTGGTGATGCGCTATGCCCTGCCGTTCGAAGCGGCATCGGTTCTGCTGCTGGCTGCCCTCATCGCGGCGATAGTCGTAGCCAAGAGCCTTCGGCCCGTCGGCAAGCCGTTGGGATGCGAGGGTGAGGTGAAACAGCCATGATCGGCCTACCGCACTACCTTATGATCGGGGCGGCGCTCTTCGGCATCGGCGCATTCGGCGCGCTGACACGGCGCAACGCCATCGCCGTCCTCTTGAGCGTCGAGCTGATGCTCAATGCCGCCAATCTGAACTTCCTCGCGTTCTGGCGTTACCTCGACCCGAGCGCCATGGAGGCGCATGTGTTTGTGCTGATCGGCCTGACGGTCGCGGCTGCCGAAGCCGCCCTCGGCCTGGCCATCGTCCTCAATGTCTATCGCGAGTTCGGCACCGTTAATCTCGACGAGATCTCGGAGCTTCGGGGGTGACGATGGCGACGCTGACGGGACCAACGGGCCTGTGGCTGATACTGGGCGCCCCTGCGCTGGGCGCCGCTATCGGCCTCTGCCTGGCCATCATGCGCCGAGCCGAGCGATCGGCGCCGTTGGTGACGATGGCAGCGACCGCGTTGGCAGGCATGGCCGCTCTTGCGAACCGGCCCAGCCGTTCTGCAGGCATACTTGGCGACGTGGACCTGAGCTGGCTGACGATCGGCGACGGCTTTCGCATCAGCGTCGGCGTTCACCTTGACCATCTCGCGTGGATCATGGTGGGCGTCGTCGTTTCGGTGAGCTTCCTGGTCCAGCTCTACTCGGTTGCCTACATGAAGGGCGAGACGGGGTACGCGCGCTACTTCGGCTACATGGCGCTCTTCACAGCCTCGATGCTCGGGCTCGTGGTTGCCGACAACTTGGTCCAGTTATATGCCTGCTGGGAGCTTGTGGGCATCTGCTCGTATTTGCTGATCGGGTTCTGGTGGCATAAGCCTTCGGCTGCGGCTGCTTCGAAGAAGGCGTTTGTGGTGACGCGCTTCGGCGATGTGGGCTTCCTTCTTGGAGTGCTCTTGCTGGCTACGGCGGCGGGATCGTTCGATTTGGATGTTGTCCGGCGTTCGTTCCTAGTGATCGGGTCCGGCGGTTCGCAGGCGATCGGCCTCGTGAGCGACGAGGTGTTCGTCTGGCTCGTCCCTGTGCTGCTTCTTTGCGGAGCCATCGGCAAGAGCGCCCAGTTCCCGCTCCACATCTGGCTTCCCGATGCGATGGAGGGACCGACGCCGGTCAGCGCCCTGATCCATGCCGCGACCATGGTTGCCGCCGGCGTGTATATGGTGGCGCGGCTCATGTGGATGTTCACGCTGTCGTCGGTGGGCATGGCCCTGTCGCCCTCGGCCGCGATCGCGCTGAACACGGTGCTTCTGATTGGCGCTGTCACGGCGTTCATTGGGGCGACGATTGCGATCGTCCAGTACGACATCAAGAAAGTGCTGGCCTATTCCACGATCAGCCAGCTCGGGTTCATGATGATGGCCCTGGGCGCGGGCAGCGATTCGGCCCAATCCACCGCGACGTTCCATCTGGTGACGCATGCCTTCTTCAAAGCCCTCTTGTTTCTGGCAGCGGGATCGGTCATCCACGCGCTCCATCACAGCGCGGACCCCAACGACATGCGTTCCATGGGTGGCCTGCTGAGGCGCATGCCGATCACGGCGCTCACGTGTGGGATCGGCGTTCTGGCGCTTGTTGGTCTTCCTCCCTTCGCAGGGTTCTGGAGCAAGGACGCCATCATCGGGCTGCTGCTGCATCGCTCGGGCATCGGGTTGCTCGGTGTGGCCGGTCACGGAGGTCCGCGACTCGGGGCCGATCCATGGGCTGCGTCGGTCGGCGCGGCGGTTGCCCTCGCGGTTACGATCTTGACGGCGTTCTATGCGCTCCGTCTCTGGATGATGGTGTTTGGGGGCAGTCCAAGGTCGCACGATGCTGAGGCGGCCAGGGAATCGCCGTGGCCGATGACCACGGCGCTTGTCGTCCTCGCTATCCCGTCGGTCGGGGCGGGGTGGTGGCTCCACCATCATCACCTGCTGCACGGCTGCCTGACCGGTCTGGGGGTAGGTGATGACCTTGAGATGCATTTCGGTGTGGCGCTGACGGCGACCGCGTTGGCGCTGGCGGGTGTGGCAGGCGCTTGGCTGATGTATAGGACCCCTCGGCTCGGCGGAGCCTCGCCCTCCCTTGGAGACTCGTCCTCCCTTGGAGCCTCGCCGTCCGGCGCCACGGACCCGGTCGAGCGCATGCCCAGGCCGCTGCTCGCCCTATTGACCAACCTGTGGTACATGGATCGTCTGTGGGTCTGGGTCGGCGCTCGGGCGGCCATGGCGCTTGCCTCGCTGGTCGCATGGTTCGATAGAAACGTTGTGGATGGTGCGGTGCGGGGCAGTGGGCGCGCGGTTGCCTCGATCGGCGCAACGATGGCTCGATCGTCGTCGGGCCAGTCGCAGACCTACGCAGCGCTCGTGATCGGCGGTACGGTCGTGTTGGTCGTACTCCTTGCGCTCTACGAGATGGCGGCCGGCTCGGCGGGATCGTCGGCATCCATCGGGATGGCGGTGACGCGTTGATGGGCGGCTACGTGCTCACGCTGACGATCGTGGCGCCGCTGCTGGCGTCGCTGGTCCTGCTCGTCATCCCGGCGCGGCGTGCCCTGCTCATCCGTGTGGTGGCCGCAGTGGGCGCGGGGATCACGCTTCCGGCTGCGCTCTGGCTCTGCGCCACATATGATCGGCAGGTCGGCGGCTTCCAGTTCCGACACACTGTGCCGTGGGTTCCCTCGCTCGGCATGGCATTCCACGTGGCGGCCGATGGGACGAGCCTCGCACTGATACTTCTCACTGCGTTCATCATCACTACCGGCGTCTTCGCTTCATGGACGCAGCAAAACCGTACGAAGGAGTTCCTCTCCCTGCTGTTGCTGCTCGTGAGCGGCGTCTTCGGCGTATTTGCGGCGCGCGACCTCTTCTTCCTGTTCCTGTTCTACGAGATCGCGGTCCTTCCGATGTACCTCCTGATCGGCCTGTGGGGCACGAGCACCCGCGAGCGCACGAAGGAGCATTCGGCCATGAAGCTGACGCTCATGCTCCTCGGCGGCAGCGCGCTCATCCTGGTGGCCATTCTGGCGCTCTACCTGACGCAGACAACGCGCACCTTCGACCTTGACCGGTTGGCAGCGGTTCGCCGCACTCCCCAGTTCGAGCAATGGGTCTTCCTGCTGGTCTACGTTGGCTTTGGCGTCCTGGCGGGCATATGGCCGTTTCACACCTGGTCGCCGGACGGTCATGCATCGGCGCCGACCGCCGTATCCATGCTCCACGCCGGAGTTCTGATGAAGCTTGGAGCCTACGGTGTGCTCAGGCTTGGCGTCGAGCTGCTGCCGGAAGGGGCTCAGCACTGGGCCTTCCTCATCGGTTGTGTGGCCACCATCAATATCCTCTACGGCGCCATGTCGGCCATGGCCCAGACCGACTTGAAGTACGTGATAGCGTACTCCTCGGTCTCGCACATGGGTGTGGTGATGCTGGGGCTGGCGGCCATGAACCGCGTTGGGCTCAACGGATCGGTCATGCAGATGGTATCGCACGGCATCATGACAGGCCTGTTCTTCGCCGCGGTCGGGTTGATCTATGAGAAGGCGCACACGCGCGATACGCTCCGTATGGGCGGGTTCGCTCGGCGCATGCCGGGCATTGCCGTCATGATGACCATTGGGGGGCTGGCGTCATTCGGACTCCCGGGCACGAGCGGGTTCGTGGCCGAGTTTCTGGCATTCTACGGCATGTGGCTTCGGTACCCGGTGCTGGCGCTTCTATCGGTGTGCGGCATCGTAATCACTGCCGTCTATGTCTTGCGCCTGATCCAGCGCGTCTTCCTGGGTCGGTTCGACGATGTTGCGCATGCGGGTCTGGGCGATGCTCGGACAACCGAGTGGGCCGCGATCGTGACACTGGGCGCTCTGTTGCTGGCGCTCGGTCTTTGGCCCAAGCCCCTCGTGCGGCTCATTGATGCCGGCGTGCGCGGCAAGAGTGGCACGGAAGCAGCATTGCGCGGCTCGGCGGAGCCTCGCCCTCCCGCGGAGGCGGATCAGGCGAGCATCTGGGCGCTCAGCCAGTACCTGCCCAACAGCACGTTCGTCGCGCCGATCAACAGGTTGGACGATTACACCTTCCGTTCAGTCTTTCCCAGGTCGCTCTGCATCGGATGGATCGCCGACGATGCCGAGTTCCCGACCAAACGTGCGGCGCGCATGCTCCTGCCCTGCCGGGCCTTGAGGCATCTCCTGGTTGGGTCCTGCTGCCCGCTGACCGGCTATTCACGCAGCACGCGCGATTGGATGGCGATGCAGTTCCACCGATCCGATCTGGATGCAAGGATGATCGTCGTGTACAGGCGCAAGGATAGCCCATACCGCAGCTCGGAGGTTACGTTGCGAGGTGTCAAGCCTTCGACGATGTACGCCCTGCGCTCGGAGACGACCGGCGAAGTGACGCGCGTCTCCGGTGCCAGTCTGCAGCAGATGGTCATATCGTTGATGGAGCCGCACATGTCCGACATACTGGTTTACTCGAGAGCCAAGCCGTGAGCGAGTTGAGGGCTATCGCGCCGCACCTTGCCATGGTCGGCCTCGGCATCGTGGTGATCGGCCTCGACTTGCTCCGGCTCGGCGGGAGCCTCGCCCTCCCAGTCCGGAGACGCGTCTGCTGCCTCGGGGGTCTGACCGCAGTGGGTGCGCTTGGAGTCCTGGCGCTCGATTGGCTCAGCCCCGAGATGAGGCTGTGGGGTGGCTTGGCCGCCACGGACGCGTTCGCCAAGGCGTTCGACACGGTGTTTCTGGTGGCTGCTGCACTGGTGGCCCTTGGATCGGCACAGCGCGAGCGCAGCGCCGTGTATGCCGGCGAGTACTTCGGCATTCTGGCCTTTGCCACGCTCGGCCTGATGTTGGCCGCTTCGGCAACAAGCCTGCTCGTTCTTTACGTCGGCATCGAGCTGACGACGATCTGCTTGATGGGCCTGGTCGGCTTTGCCAGGACCGAACGGCGTTCTGCAGAGGCTTCGGTCAAGCTGTTTGTCGTTGGCGCAGTCGCATCGGCTGTCGCTCTGTACGGGGCAGCGGTTGTGTACGGGGTCGCCGGCAGCACCGAGTATGCCCGTGTCGTTGCGGCGGTCTCCGGCTCGGCGGGAGCCTCGCCCTCCCAGTTTCCTGTGGTGCTATGGCTCGGAGTCGCATGCGTGATTGCGGGCCTGGCCTTTAAGATCGGAGCAATCCCGTTTCATGCATGGGTGCCCGATGTGTATCAGGGGGCCCCGACGCCCGTCAGCGCCTTCCTTTCGACGGCATCGAAAGCAGGCGGCGTGGCCGGACTGGTGCGGTTTCTGCTGACTGCCCTGGGTATGGCCGGTGACCGCTGGCTGTTCGTTGTGGTTATCGTGTCGGTGGCGTCTATGGCAGCGGGGAACCTCATGGCGATTTCGCAGCGCAACTTCAAGCGCATGCTCGCCTACTCAGGCATAGCCCAGGCGGGCTATATGCTGGTGGCCGTCGCAGGCGCATGGCTTCCGGGGAACGCACTGGTCGTATCCTCGCTCGTGATGTACGCATTCCTCTATGCGTTCACGAATGTCGGCGGCTTTCTATTGGCGCATGCCGTTGCCGAGCAGACCGGCTCGGATGACATCGTGGCGCTGCGAGGACTTCACCGCCGCGCACCGCTTCTGGCCTTTACCGCGCTGGTGGTGATGTTCTCCCTCGGCGGGATCCCGCCCTTGGCCGGGTTCGTCGGCAAGCTCTATCTATTCGCGGCCGGTTGGGACGGCGGCCAGACGCTTCTGGTGGTCGTGGGAGCTGTGATCAGCGTTGTCGCCCTCTACTACTACCTCCGGGTGGCCCTTGAGGCGTACATCCGCGATCCCGACGATCCCACACCGATTCATGTGGCTAGACCGCTGGGCATAGCTCTGGCGATCTGCGTCGCCATGACCGTCGCCATCGGAGTGTATCCTCGACCCTGGATCGCGCTCGGCGAGAGGGCAGCCGCTTCGTTGTCGGCTTCCGACCTCTCCCGTTCCCATGCGTCCCGCTCGCCCTATGTGTCCCATCCGAAAACGGAGGCAGCCCATGTTCTACCTGTCCGTCCATGATCTCGTGTGGATCAACTCGCTCATCGCCGGAGACGGAGTGCCGTTCGACTACGAGCTGCTGGAGGAGGCGATCGCGGCCCAATACGGCTATGGCGACAGCACGGACGTTCTCACCCAGGCCGCGGATTTCGTGCAGGCCATCGCCGTCGGCAGGCCGTTCGAGCGCGGCAACATCAGGACCGCTCTGATCGCGTTGAGCGTCTACCTGGAAGGGAACGGACGCCGCGTAAACCTCGATGGAGCATCGGCACCGCAGGCCATCCGCGAGCTGGCGTCGGGAACAAAGGCTGCTGCCGAAGTGGTCGAGCTGCTGCTCGCAGACGGCAGTGGCGCGACGTTGAGGCGAGCGCCGGTGGTGGCCGGAGACGTGCATGCCGTCATGAGCCGCACGACGGTATTGAACCTCCTCGACCGTGCCGGATCTGCGCTGGACGCCCTCGCCGAACACGATCATCCTGTGACCGACCGCCGCTTCCGGCCCGAACTGCATCGCGACTGATTGCCTTAGCGGGACGGCGAGGCTCCGTGGGAGGGCGAGGTTCCGTGGGAGGGCGAGGCTCCTGCCGAGCCGCATCGCGCCGCCTTCAGCCCTCAGCTCTCGGCCCTCGGCTCTCAGCTCTCGGCCCTCGGCTCTCAGCTCTCAGCCCTCAGCTCTCGGCTCTCAGCCCTCGGCTCTCGGCCCTCGGCTCTCAGCCCTCAGCTCTCGGCTCTCAGCTCTCAGCCGTCAGCCCGCTTGCCTCTCCCCTGGGCCACGCGACCCATCAGGTAAGCGGCTGTCGCCGCCGCGAGACCCGGATACATCGGCTGGAGGCCGAACGGAAACAACGAGCTGTCGGACATCTCCGCGCCCATCCCATGCCGCACCCAGGCGGAGGTCAGGCACACTAACGCCGTGCCTCCGCCAAGCGCCATACAGAGCGTCGTCCAGAGAGGGGTGACCTTCCATCGCGGCGCGTAGCTCGTGATCACTGCCGGAAGCATGGCCGGCACGCACACCGTTCCGATGGCCCACCACTGCTGAACCACGGAAGGTATCGCGAGGGCGATGCCCACCGCCGCGACGGACGTGGCCACAAGCCCGAAGCGGGTCAGCGACGTCACTCGCTCGATGGGACCGCCGCTGAGACGCCAGATCAGGTCTCGACCTATGGTCATTCCGCCCAGGAACGTGTAGGAAACCACGGTGGACATCACGGTCGCCAACATGGCGATGTAAAAGAGCCCCTTTACCCCCGGCGGCAGCAGTCGCTCCGCGAGCAGCGGGTAGGCGTAGCCCGCCTCGGCGCCCACGAGGTCCGGCATGGCAGCCCTGGCAAACAGCCCGGTCGCAGTGGTCAGCAAGTCGAATACGATCCAGAACAGCACGGCGATGAGGATGCCCCTCCTGGCAATCTCGGGTGACCGTGCGGCGTAACAGCGCTGATGGAAGCCCGGATCCACGATCGTCCAGATGGCGACGAAAAACCACACAGCCACATAGCCCAGACCAAGGCCGCCATCGAGTTTCAGGTGGTCGGGTGGCAGTGCCCGCATCAGACCGTCGAGACCGCCCGATCTGCCGGCAACGATGGGCAACGCGACGATAAAGCCGCCGAACATAAGCAGGAACTGGAACACATTGATGCGCACGTCCGACTGAAAGCCGCCGACATAGACGTAGACGACGCTGAAGAGCACGCCGACCACGATGGACGGCAGGAGCGCCCAGCCCGTGACGATACGAACGAGCTGACCTGCCATGAGCACATAGGGGGCGGGTGTGGTCATGACAAACGCACACGCCGCGCCGAGGAGCGCGGGGCCGCGCCCGTGGACCTCGTTGAGCTTGTCAGGGATTGTGTAGAGCGACGCCGTTCGGATCTTGCCGGCCAGTGTGAGGGCGAAGACCGTCGCCATGATGTAGTAGGGCAGGCCCTGCGTGGTCCAGTTGATGAGGCCGTAGCGGTAGGTCATTTCGCCGACGCCCAGGATGCCGCCGTACCATGTCGCGACCACCGTGGCGACGAATACGGGCAATCCCAGGGCGCGTCCTGCCACAAGGTAGTCCTCGTGAGTCCGGCGGCGCTTCCAGAACCCGATCGCCAGCGTCAGGGCTGCATAGGCTCCGAGCAGGACCATATCCGGTGTTGCGAATGTTGCACGTGTCACGATGGAGCTTGCCTCTTCCCTCTCAGCTCTTGGCTCTCAGCTCTCACCTCTCAGCTCTCCTTCGTGGCAGACGACCACGCATCCGCTGCCGACGCTCAGCTCTGCCTCCGAAGCGGTCATCCTGTTGCTCACGCCAAGGGACCCCGGCTCGATGGTCGCTCCATGAAGCCGCCAAGCCACGCCGGTAAGTGTCACGCCATGGACCGGAGCAAACGCCACGAGCGACAGACGATCGCCGACGGCGCCGTGTATCGTCCGTCGTTCGGTCACGGCAGTGATGAGTGTCGGGCCGCGCAGAATGTCAATCTGTGCCTGGTTGGCGTACCGCATGAGGAGGCTAATCGCCGTCAGGCTGTGATCCCAGCGCCTGCCGAGAGCCCCGACCACCTTCAGATGCCGGTATCCGCGTTCGATCGCGGTCGCGATGGCCTTATCGAGGTCGCAGCGATCCTGATCGGGAACGTGGATGAGCGAATCGGGGGGCAGTTGCGGCAAGGCCTCGGCTGGGAGCGAGTCGAAGTCGCCGACGACGAGATCCGGTATGATGCCATGCTTCACGAGGCGCGCCGCCGCTCCGTCCGTGGCGATCACGAGCAGCCTGTCTCTGTCCTGATCGGAATGTGCCTGATGCTCTGGGAGGCCCGTTCCGTTCTCATCCGTCCCATCGCCTTGCCCCTGCAGCAGTCGGCGCACGTCAGCGCGGAGGCGGCCTCCATTGGCCACGATGAGCGCCACTTGCCTCGTCGCCACTCAGTCGCACCCCCAATAGTACATCTCGCCCGTATCGGGATTCGTGTCGCCGCTTCTCTCACCGCCCGGGCAAACGACTTGAGCGTCGAATGCGCCCGACGCCACCGTGAACTTCGCGTGCCCATCCACGAAGATCACGCCTCCCCCCCGGACATGCCATTGCCGGAAGTAGTCGGGCACGTAACCGTACTTGGCCTCGGTGAAGAAGGGGAACATCTCGTCGCGCATCATCCGCGTCTCGGCCGGCAGGGCAAACGAAGCATCCGAGACCATGCGCGTCCATGAGTAGAGATAGTTGTTCTGACTCGACTCGCCGCTTACGACGCTGAAGCTGCCCTTACTGAACCGGTAGCTCGATCCATAGCATGAGTGGTAGGTCGTCCGACCGGGACAACCGTAGTCAGGATCTGACACCGCCGGTCCGCCGAGGTCGCTGGGGCAACGAAACAGCTCGGTGCTCTTACCGTAGGGGAGGATCAGCAGTTCGATGCCCTTGTGCCCGGGCGTTCCCGATGGCGGCTGGGAGTTGTAGGCGTAGAAGATCGGCATGACCTCGTCGTAGTCGGCGACGTACATGCGGACCTGCAGGCCGATCTGTCGTGCATTGGAGATGCAGACCGTTTCGCGTGCCTTCTCGCGTGCCTGAGCGAAAACGGGGAACAGAATCGCGGCCAGAATCGCGATGATCGCGATAACGACCAGCAACTCGATGAGAGTGAACGCGTGAGACGATGGTTTCATGGCTTGCTCCTATCGGGATGCGCACGAAGGGGCGACGCGCATCGGAGCATGCCTGTGCACTGTCGAGTGCACGCGTGTGGTCCGGATCGAGACAACAACGCCGCTGCCTCGAACCCGGCGGTCCGGCAACGGCGTTCCGATGAATGGCATCATCGCTTCCCTCCGTCGGCATTACCCGCATCAGGTTCATGGGGTTCTCCGCCCGCGCGGAATCTCAGCCCTGATGGGCACCCCCAGCGTTTGATTGGCTGCCGGTGAGCATGCCGCCCACCGGCCTCGACTCATTCTATACCCCGCCGAGCGGCGAGGCGTCAAGTGGATCGGCGGACTAACCGACGAGCGCCTGCAGGCGGTCGGCGATAGCCTTCTTCGGCTGAGCGCCGATCAGCAGATCGGCCACCTTGCCGTCCTTGAAGAAGACGAGCGTGGGAATAGACATAATCCCATAGCGCGAAGCGATTTCGGTTTCCTTGTCCACGTCGAGCTTGAACACCTTGGCCTTACCGGCAAACTCCGCGGCGACCGCTTCGACATGAGGCGCGACCATCCGACAGGGGCCGCACCAGATCGCCCAAAAATCCACCAAAACGGGTACGTCCGATTGGAGGACCTCCTTATCGAAGTTGGCCGTGGTGGCCTCAGCAACAGCACCCATCTCTAACCTCCCATTATGTTTTATAGCCGCGATGGCGTCTCGCATGTCAGGCTGCTGCGCGAGCCCGCCTTTCGGTGCGAGCAGCCGTGCGGCATTGACCGTCAGCTCGCATTTCTTTACGTTCGCCCTGTCGGCTCGGTTCCTCGTGACGATCGGGCATCGCCGTGAATGACGGTAAGGAGCGCGGCCTCCGGAGGGCAGTTGATGCGCAATGGTACCCCGATCATTCCCACTCCGCGCGTTACGAAGATCGGATGCGGTCCCGAATCATAGTAACCCATGACGTATCTTCGGGCGGCATAGGGCGTGTAGGCGGGAAGGCCGGGCACGCGTATCTGTCCGCCGTGGGAATGGCCCGATAGCTGCAATGATACCCGCTCGGTGACACGGTCGGCGAAATCGGGCTCATGAACGAGCAGGAAGCGTACGCCGTTGGGCGGGAGGTGCGCGACTGCGGCGGTGATGTCTTCTTTGCCCGTTGTCAAGGATTCGACGCCGATCACCCGCACATCGCTCGGCATTGCCAGGCGCGCCGAGGAGTTGCTCAATGTTGGAACGCCGATGCGCCCCAGCTCGCGCTCGACGATACCTGCGCTCCCCGTCCACCAGTCGTGATTGCCTCTGACGGCGTACGCGCCTAGCGGCGCCGATCGCACCGGAGCGAGAACGTCCGCGCATTTCGGAGCCCATTGTTCGCCATGGCTGGTGACGTAATCGCCGGTGAGGAACACGACGTCAGGACGCGCAGCCATCAGCAGCTCGACGGCACGGCGAGCTCGATGGACCGCCCGATCGCCGTCGCAGTGCAGGTCACTCAGGAGGCCAATGCGCAAAGGGGGCTGGTCGGCCGGCCAGTCGCGAAGGAGGATGCGAAGCCGAGTCAGGCCGACGCGCTCGGGCTCGATCCAACGGCCATACGCGGCGAGGCCGGCGCCGCCGCCCAGGGCCAGCCCAGCGCCAATGATCAGGCGACGGCGTCCTATCGGCCCAATCGCGCGCACCCCCGCGGAAGAGCCGTCGCCGAAGCGCAAGACACGTTGTCGCGGGAAGCGGTCGGGATGCCCGCGGCTCGGCAGCGCGTCGTTACCCCCGCCCCCTCTGGCGGGCGGGGGCAAGGGGCAGGGTGCGAATCGCACACCGGGAGCGTTGTGTCCGGGGGATCGGCTCGGCGGGAGCCTCGCCCTCCCACGGAGCCTCGCCCTCCCACGGAGCCTCGCGTTGCCACGGAGCCTCGCTCTCCCGATGTGCAGTGCCTTCGGCTTCGGTGTCGCGCCTCCATGCTGCTAGATCAGTCCCAGCCGGCGACCGACGCGGTCGAACGCCGCGAGCGCCTCATCCAGCTCCGCGATGGAGTGTGAGGCGTTCGGCATGGTTCGTACCCTTGCCTTGCCGCGCGCGACTGTGGGGAAGACCACGGCGAGCGCCAGAACACCTTCTTTGAACAACTCGTGCTGGAGACGGAGGGCCATCTCCTCGTCGCCGACCATAACGGGAGTGATGGGCGTCTGAGTTACCCCGGTATTGAATCCGATGCGCCTCAGGCCGTCCTGCCAGTGCCGCGTGTTTTGCCAAAGGCGATCGGTCAGCGACGTGTCGGCCTCCATGAGGTCGAGGGCGGCGATGATCGCGGCTGTGACCGCCGGCGGATGCGCTGTGCTGAACAGGAAGGGCCGCGAGCGTTGGGTGAGCCACTCCCGGAGCCGCATGCTGCCGGCGATGTAGCCGCCCATGACGCCGACGGCTTTCGACAGCGTGCCAAGCTGGATGTCAATGCGCTGATGGACGCCGTAGTGGTAAGCCGTTCCCCGACCCTTGCCCAGCACGCCGCTGCCATGCGCATCATCCACCATGACGGCAGCGTCGTACCGTTCGGCCAGCTCAACGATCTTGTCCAATGGAGCGATGTCGCCGTCCATGCTGAACACGCCGTCGGTGATGATCAATCGCTTCTTATAGGATCCGAAGCGCTTCAGCACATCCTCGAGGGAGTCCATGTCGCAGTGCTTGTAGACAGGCCTCTGGTCGGAAGGGAGACCGGCCAGACGGCACCCGTCTATGATGCTGGCGTGGTTCAGCTCATCGGAAATGATGGCGTCGTCCTTGGTGATGACGGCCGGTATGGTCCCTGCATTGGCCGTGAACCCGGACTGGAATACGATGGCTGCCTCGACATGCTTGAACGCGGCCAGTCGGCGTTCCAGCTCCAGGTGAAGGCTCATGGTGCCGATGATCGTGCGGACCGCTCCTGCGCCGGCGCCCCATTCCTCGATGGCGCGGATGGCTGCTTCCTTGAGCTTCGGGTGGTTGGCGAGGCCGAGGTAGTTGTTCGACGAGAGGTTGATCGCACGCCGTCCGTCTACGGTGATCGTGCCGCCCTGGGGAGTCTGGAGCTCGACCAGAGGCTTATAGAGGTGCTGATCGTGAAGCGTCTGCAGTTGCCCTGCCAGCCAGTCCTGTAGTGTTCCGTTCATAGTGTGTCTCTCAGTCCATTTCCAGTATCACTTTGCCGCAGAGTCCCTGACCCATGAGTTCCATGCCGCGCTCGAACTCCTCGAACCGGAAGCGGTGGGTGATTACCGGGGCGAGATCGAGTCTGCCCGATTCCAGCAGCGCACTCATGGTTGCCCAGGTGCTATACAGGCGGCGACCGACAATGCAGCGAATATCCAGGCCCTTCATGACCATGTCTTCTGCGACGTCGAGTTCGACCGTTCGCGTGGGTATGCCCATCAGCGAAACGCGTCCGCCGCGCCGGGCGACCCTGAACGCAGCCTTGATTGCCGGCGGCGCTCCTGACATCTCCAGCACGACATCGGCACCGCGTGGGAATGCATCGAGCACGGCCTGCTCAGTGTCACATTCGCCTGCGTCAATGACGCGATCCGCGCCAAGCCGCGTCGCAAGATCAAGGCGGTACCGGCGCGTGTCCGATGCAACGACATGCGTAGCCCCGCAGGCACGTGCGACGGCGATGGCCATGAGCCCGATGGGGCCGCAACCGAGTACAGCAACGGTCTTGCCCGCAATATCCCCTGCCATTACGGCATGCACGGCGTTGCCCAGCGGATCCTGAATACAGGCGATCTCGGCGGGCAAGTCCGGAGGATTGCGCCAGAGACTCGACTCCGGTACGCACACAGTATCGGCGAAGCAGCCGTCTATGTCAACGCCGAAGATTCGCGTTTCGGCGCAGACATGGCCTTCGCACGTTCGGCACTGGAGGCAGACGCCGCACACTCGATGGGACTCGCCCGACACCCTGTCGCCGGGACGCAGGCTGCGCACGTCTGGGCCGACCTCGATGACTTCACCGACGTACTCATGCCCCATCACGCGCGGCGGGATCACGCGCCCCGCGGACCATGGGTCCCATGCATACACGTGGTAGTCGGTACCGCAGATGCTTGTCAGGATGGGCCGGATCAGCACATCATCGCCTCGAGTGATTTGCGGAGCCGGGACATCCATCAGGACGGCCCCTCGGGCCGGTGTCTGTTTGACGATTGCCTTCACGTTGAAACCTCTAGTTGCCGGCCGCTGGTCCGCGCCGGGCGCTTGCCGGACGGTCGGAGGGGACATACTCGCGTTGTCTGTTTCGCCGCCGCTGGGAGGAAAACCTGCGGAATCGGGGCGCAAAGTCTAAAAAGTGCGGATTCCGGCGTCTGAAGTGTCATTGATAGTGGAACCGCCGAACCTCCTACCATGCCGATGTTCCCTGGGGCCGCGACCGCCGATCTGCATCCTATGTGTCCTTCCATTTGTGCGGCCCCTACGCCTCCCAGCACTCGGCTCTCAGCACTCAGCTCTCAGCACTC
>DYKI01000037.1:16551-29870 GCA_020722705.1 Chthonomonas calidirosea
CTCAGCACTCAGCTCTCAGCACTCGGCTCTCAGCCATCCTATCGGTCGAGGTCCTCATCGTCGAACGTAAACTCCGTGTCACCGATACGCACAGTGTCGCCGTGCTGAGCGCCCATGGTGCGGAGTTTGCGGTGGACCCCTGCGCGTTCCAGCGTCTGCTGCAGGCGTTGAACGGCATCTTCGTTTCCCAGATCGGTACGCTGCACGAGCCGCTCCAGCCCTCGGCCTTCAACGACCCAGGCTCCAGTGTGGTCGCGCCGAACCGACCAGGCACGGTCGTTGGCCGGCAGCGGCCCTGTGATGATCTGATGGGACCCCTGTTCGTCTGATCCTCTCCGGCTTCGCGGCGCTATCGAGCGGCCCTCGGCGGTGACATCCGGCGGTTCCTCGGTTCGATGCGCCCGCAGCAACTGCCACACAGAGTGGATCAGCGGCTGAACGCCGACGTGAGTGGCAGCCGAAATAAGGAAGACCTGGTACCCCAAATGCTCGAGCTCGGAAGCCAGCGCCTGCAGCGCTCCTGCATCGGATGCAATGTCAATCTTGTTGAGGGCGACGACCTGAGGGCGTTCGGCCAGTGCGGGATCGTAGAGCCGGAGTTCATCATTGATGGCGTGGAAATCTTCCAGCGGGCGCCGATCGGTCAGGCCCGATGCGTCGAGCATGTGGATCAGCACGCGTGTGCGGTCTATGTGGCGAAGGAAACGATCGCCGAGCCCGACACCGCGATGGGCGCCGGGAACCAGTCCGGGCATGTCGGCCATGACAAACGATTGAGACGGACCGACGCTGACTACTCCGAGATTGGGGACAAGCGTCGTGAACGGATAGTCGGCGATCTTCGGGCGTGCGGCCGATGTCGCCGCGATCAGCGTGGACTTGCCGACGCTCGGCATACCGATCACGCCGACGTCAGCCACCAGCTTGAGGTCAAGCCTGACGCGACGATGCACGCCCGGCTCGCCTAGCTCGGCGAACTTGGGAGCCTGCCTGACCGAGGTTGTGAAGTGCAGGTTGCCGCGCCCCCCGCGGCCGCCCTGGGCGATGACGGCGCGCTGACCCGACGCGACGAGGTCGGCAATCGTCTCTCCTGTCTCGGCGTCAGTTGCCACGGTTCCCGGCGGAACCCGCAGGATGACGTCCGCCCCATCCCGGCCCGCCCGCTTCTTGCTGTGGCCATCCTCGCCGCGAGGAGCGCGATACTGCCTGGTGAAGCGAAAATCCAGGAGCGTGGACAGGTTGGGGTCAACCTCGAGCACGATACTGCCGCCGCAGCCCCCGTCGCCTCCGCTCGGCCCTCCGCGCGGGACGTACTTCTCCCTGCGGAAAGTGGCTGCGCCATTTCCGCCCGCTCCGGCCTCGACGGTGATCTCAACTTGATCTACGAACATGATAGGACTCTATGGAAGCACACAGCCCGTTCCGGAGACCGGCACGGGCTGCGATCAAGACGACTCGGATTGGCTGACCTGAACAGACGCGGCTCGACTGAACTCGGGCAGGGCGTGCTGGAGAGGCTCAGCAGGAGGACTCAGGCCGTCACTGCCTCCGCAGTTTCGGCCTCAGGCGCCGGATAGACGCTCACACGCCGTGCGTCCTTCGGGCCCTCGAACTGGACGATGCCGTCCACCAGAGCAAAGAGCGTGTGGTCCCTGCCCAGGCCGACGTTTTTTCCGGGACGGAACGGCGTGCCGCGCTGGCGAACCAGGATCGCGCCCGTTCGCACCGTCTGCCCTGCAAACTCCTTGACTCCGAGCATTTTGGGCTTGCTGTCGCGCCCGTTGCGCGAGCTGCCCACACCCTTCTTGTGTGCCATTGACTTTCCTCGCTAGACGTCTCGGTTACGCGGTCTCGATGGACAGCACGCGCACACGAGTGAGCGACTGCCGGTGCCCATAATGCCGCTGGATACGCTTGGTCGGCTTGTAGGTGAAGCCGTTGATCTTCTTGCCGCGATGCTGTTCCAGCACCTCGGCCTTCACGACGGCGCCCGGCACAACCGGTGTGCCAACCCGAACGCCGGTGTCGTCGGCGACGAGGAGCACCTCGTTGAACGCATACCGGCCGTCGGCATCGGCTGCAACTTTCTCTATGGACAGAACAGTGTTTGGCGCGACCTTGTACTGCTTGCCGCCCGAACGCACGATTGCGTACACCTCAGACCCCCTTGATAGCGCCGCACGACAAGATGCGCTTGCCGGCGTATGCCTATCACAGCGGGACGCTCCCCCCAAAGCCGGTGAGGAGCGTCCCGCAATCCGTCCCGCCGTGACGCACAGCGCCATTGCTGTTTCAGGCAGGGCTACAGTCAACCACTATACCAGACCATACAAGGCCTCTGTCAAGCGCGCCGCTCGGACACAACGACGCCGGCGGCCCACGACCGACTGACGCTCTCAAGTCGGATGCGCGCCTGCTGACCGATCAGCCTGCGCCCGTCGTCCAGCACGATCAACAGGCCATCGGAAAGCGCCACGGCGCCCGTTTCCGGCTGAAGACGGGATGAGCCGATCTTGCCTTCGACCACCTGATCCTTGCGCAGTGCCGGCCGTCCGCGTTCGATCTCGACCATGCGGGCGGACGTGACCTCGAACCGGTCAGGCGGAAGCTCGGCATCGGCGCGCACGTAGATCGCCTGTCGCGTGAGCTGTTCCAGACGGTCTATATTGACGCCGTTTTCGCCGATGATCAGTTCAGCAGGGCCGGGGCTGCACACCACGGAAATGGCATCACAGCCGCGAGGACGACGTAGGGCTGCGCTCATGATATCGCGCTCGATCGCCATGCTGACCGTCTCGGAGGAGGGTATGGAACCACGACCCCCGCAGTAGGCGCACGGCTCACCGAGAAAGTCGGCGACGGTTTCCGTCGTGCGTTTGCGAGTCATCTCAACGAGGCCCATCGCGCTGATGGCGGATATCTTCGTTCGCGCCTTGTCGCGCTTGAGGGCCGCCTCCAGGGTCTGGAGCACCTGCTGCCGATCGCGCGGAGAGCTCATGTCAATGAAGTCAATCACGATGATGCCGCCGATGTCTCGGAGCCTGAGTTGACGGGCGATCTCGGAGGCCGCTTCGATGTTGGTTTTCACGATGGTCTCCGCAAGGTTCGCACCACCCGTGAACTTGCCGGTATTGACATCAATGACCGTGAGGGCCTCTGTCACGTCGAAGACAAGATGACCGCCTGACTTGAGCCAGACTTTGCGCTTCAGGCTGCGCTCGATCTCGGCTTCGAGATCGTAATGCGTGAAGCAGGGCACGTCTCCGGCGTAGAGTTGGATGCGGCCCCTTAGCTTGGGCGACACCGCCGCGAGCAGCTCGTTGACCTTCTCGTATTCGTCCGGATCGTCAAGCACGAGCTTTCGCACATCCGAACCGAAGATATCGCGAATGGCCTTGCTGACCAGCGTGAGGTCGCGGTGGATGAGCGTGGGACCTTTGGCTTCGCGCGCGGTTTTCTGAATGTGCGCCCACAGGTCGTACAGATACTCGCTGTCGGCGACCAGATCGGCTTCAGCCTTGTCCTCGGCCTCGGTCCGCATGATGATCCCGAAACCGGGGCGTTTGAGCCGCTCGCCGATTCGACGCAGCCGTTCGCGTTCGGCGCGCTCCTCCACTTTGCGGGAAACCCCTACCATGTCGCTCTCGGGCATGAGGACAAGGTAGCGGCCCGGCAGCGAGATCAGTGTGGAGACCCGTGCGCCCTTGCTCCCCCGGGGACCCTTGGTGACCTGAACGAGGATCTCCTGTCCTCTCTTGAGTATCTGGCTGATCTGCTGCTGCTTGCGATGCGATCGGCGCATCGCGGGACGACGGCGCCCACCGTTGTCGTCCTCATCCTCTTCGGAGTCGGTCGCGGGATCACGCGCCGACATCGTTGCTGCGGTTTCTCCGCGAATGCTGGGCAGAACGTCGCCGACATGGAGGAAAGCGTTCCGACCGAGGCCGATGTCAACGAACGCGGCATCCATGCCGGGCAGGACGTTCTCGACCCTTCCCCTGTACAGACTGCCGACAATGCGCTCGCCGCGCTCGATGTGAAGCTCGGTCAGTCGCCCATCTTCGAGCACGGCGATACGTGTCTCGCGCTCTCCGACGTTCACGATAATGTCTTTGGTCAAGAGTGTCTCCAAGGATGGGTCTGCGTCTCACCTTCCAGGTCGCGCGACATCAGACACATCCGCTCCATCAAGTGCGGTTCCGCTCCGGGCAGCTCCCGGGCAAGCAGGTCGGCCAGTTCTGCGGGCCGTACGGTGCCGGCATTGCCGAAGCGGGTCCAGACGCGGAACACCGCGCGCCCATCGCCGACCGAACAGGCTGAGACATCGGCGATGAACGGGCGCACATCAATCTCGCGTTTCTTGCCGTCCGCATCCCGCACCATCGGCAGCCGGTGGGCAGCGATCACCGATGCTGCGGCCCTGTCTGCGTCCTGTGGGCCTGCCGTGTGCGGGACGGTAAGTGTGATTCTGTACTCGGCCACACCATAGGCGTTCGGTCCCGCGGCGAGCGCTTGTGGATCAGGTTTCGTCACGTCAACAATGCGAAGCCCGGCGGGCATGCAGGCGTTCACCTGCTCAGCGCTCACTCCTAGGCTCGGCAGGAGCCTCGCCCTGTGCGGCTCGGCGGGAGCCTCGCCCTCCCTTGAAGTGCCGATCACGTCGGCGAACACCAGATCCGCCCACGCGACAAGTCCGACTCCCGCAGGGAAGACGAACCGCAAACGGGGCCGCGGGTTGTGGCCCTGTGTGAGCGCTATGAGCACGCCAGCCCGCCTGAGGCCCCGCTCGAACGCGCGCATGACGTCGAGGTGGCCCAGCCACCGGGCGGGACCGGCCTTTTCAAAGGTGAATAGGAACGTCGTCAGCGGTGCGCCGTTCTCACGCGCAGGCCCGCATTCGGCTTCATGCTCGGTCAGGGGCATACCCCATCCTAGCCAGCGTCCAGCCCATTGGCAAGACGATACGCTGCTTCGGGCGACGCCACACACAGGTGCCACATGGAGTGTACCTCAGGGGCATCCTGGCTGATGCCGTGTGTTCCGGTCTGCGGATCACCGGGTGGCCGCAGCGAGGTCGGACGGATCGGACGAGGCGTCGCATTCTTGCGGGGTCCGCGCCATTCCTGCAGCCGAAGGCGTCAGTCGCCGGCGTAGTTCCAGGTCCTCTGTTGCAAGTCGCGCGAGAACAGCGGCTTTGCGGTTCCGCTGGCGAAGAGGGTTGGGCATTTGTCGCCGCCCGACTGCACATGCCAGTTACACCAGGTGATGATTGTCTTGTCCGGCGGAGGATTGGGGTACTTGAGCTGGTTGGGATGGTCGGTTCGCGTGTCTATACCCTGTCCTTCGGCGTTGGTCCAGTCACGGCTGTACACCACCTGGTAGGCTCCTGGCTGACCCAGCGCCACCGTCAGGTCGTAGCTGTCGAAGGCGTAGTAGGGGATCGGCTGATTGGGATCGGGCCATTGGATGCCGTGCGTTCCGAAGGTTGCGTTGCCCGAGAAACCTGCATTGGCCGGGAACGTCGCGTTGACGATGACGGTTTGGTCAGTGATGCCGTTGTCGGGACAATGAAACACGCTGATGTCCTGCACATAGGACGGGTAGAGGTATCCGCGCCGAATGTTCGTCGCCATCACCGGCGCAGATCCGCCCGGCTGCCAGATGGACCCGTCCGGGTTTTCGGGCAAGCCCAGCAGGAGCGGGGGATAGGCATCGTAGTCCTGGGCATAGAGGCTGATCTTGACGTACAGCTCTTCCATGTTGGACATGCACGCAGTCTGTCTCGCCTGCTCTCTGACTCGGCCGAAGACCGGGAAGAGGATGGCGACGAGGACCGCAATAATCCCGATCACGGTCAGAAGCTCGATCAAGGTGAAAGCCCGGATAGTGGCACGGTCCATGACGGCACGCTCCCTGAGGCGCACGGAACTAGGCCGCACGCTGTCAACTCATGGGACGCCGACAACTGCGTCCTTGTTCCTAGAGTACTTGAGCGCGCGCCCATGCGTCAAGCACCTGGAAGGGCAGGTGGAGTGGGACAAGGTATCCTACGGCCTCATGGAGGTGGACTATGGCGAAAGTGCTTGTCGGAGATCCGATCGCTCAGGAGGGCATAGCATACCTGCGTCGGCATGCAGACGTGGATGTGCGGACAGGCCTGAACGAGAATGAACTGTCGAACATCATCGCGGAGTACGACGCGTTGGTTGTGCGGAGCGAGACACAGGTCAGCGCAACCGTGCTGAAGTCGGCCGGACGGCTACGCGTCGTCGGACGCGCAGGCGTCGGCGTAGACAACATAGACGTTGATGCGGCGACATCCCGGGGCATTCTGGTGGTGAACTCGCCCCACGGCAACACGACGGCGGCCGCAGAGCTGACCGTTGCCCTGATGCTGTCATTGGCGCGGCGGATCCCGCAGGCCCACGCCAGCGTCAGAGCGGGCGAGTGGGCGCGCAAGCGCTTCGTTGGCACCGAGATGTACGGACGCACGCTCGGGATCGTGGGGCTCGGGAAGATCGGTCAAGAGGTCGCTCGTCGGTGTCGTGCGTTCGGCATGAATGTGATCGCTTACGACCCGTTCGCGAGCGCTGCACTCGCCGATCAGAGCGGAGTCGCGCTCGTGCCGATGGAGACGCTGCTGTCTCAGGCCGACTTCGTGTCGCTGCATGTGCCGTTGACGGACGCGACGCGAGGCATGATCGGCTCGCGGGAACTCGCGAGGATGAAACCCGGCGTCCGCATCGTCAACTGCGCGCGCGGTGGGATCATTGATGAAGACGCGCTGGCGGAGGCGATCCGCTCGGGTCACGTGGCCGGAGCGGCCCTGGATGTGTTCTCGAAGGAGCCTCCGGGAGCCGATAACCCGTTGCTGGCGCTGGACACCAATGTGGTCACGCCGCATCTTGGCGCCTCAACCGAACAGGCGCAGGTGGCTGTGGCCGTGGACGTTGCCGAGCAGATATGCGATGTCCTCGCGGGGCGCCCGGCGAGGTCGCCGGTGAATATGCCGCACGTGCCGAAGGAGACGTACGAGGCTCTGAGGCCCTATCTGGATCTGGGACGCCGCATGGGAAGCCTGGTGGGGCAGTTGGCGGTCGCATCCGGCGCCGAGAGCGGCCGCGTCGAGGATGTCGAAGTGCGCTATGCGGGCGATTTCGGCAGCCACCCCACAGGCATGATCACGCGGTCTGCGTTGGCCGGGCTGCTCACCCCGATGCTGTCGGATGCGGTCAACATGGTAAACGCTCCGACACTGGCGTCGGCCCGCGGGATCATGGTCAAGGAAACGGTCACCCCCTCGCGCGGCGAGTACAGCGCCCTGGTCACGGTGACGGTCGGCAATGGCGGTCGTACCCGATCGGTTTCAGGTACCGCGTTCGGCCGAAGCCAGCAGCGCGTCGTCGAGGTGGACGGCTATGAGGTGAGCTTCGTTCCCGAAGGGGCATTGCTCATGACGACACACCGCGACAGGCCCGGGACGATCGGCGCCGTGGGTACGCTCTTGGGCAAGAACAATGTCAACATCGCCGGGATGGACCTTGGGCGCAAACAGGAAGGCGGTCTGGCCCTGATGGTGTTGCTGCTCGACGATCAAGTGTCGCCTGCGCTCCTTGAGGAGATTCGGCACGTCGAGGGGATGGCGACCGCCCAGATCGTGACGCTCGATTGAACGGATGGGACCGATGGCCGCCGGAAGAGCTGCAGGTCAGGCGGGGTAGGCCCGGCCCCGCCACTCCGAAGGCTTGCCGAGCGCTCTAGCGACGAGAGCCTGCCACTGGATGAGCAGCAGCATGCCGATGCCGAGGGGATGGAGCATCGCTCCCAACGCGGACTCGCGGAATCGTGCGGCTGCGAGCAGCCTCGGCAGGTACGACATCGCCGGCGCGCCAAGCGCCCAGGGCAGCGTCGTGTGATTGCCGGTAAGCCATGCAGCGATGGTCAGCAGGGTCGGAGAGACCTGCCCGAGACCGAGCAGGAGTGTGACAGGCACGATCAGCAGGGGCGATCCGAGGCCCTCGGTCGCATTCTTGCGAAGTCCGCGCCATGTGGCCGCAGCCCCGGCATACATGCGGCACTCGGCGATGTCGCCGGCGTCGCAGATGTCCGTCTTGATGGCCGCCTTCCGGAACAGGCGCGGAAGCTCGAGCCCATCGTGCAGCGTCGTACGTATGGCGGCATGCCCACCTGCTCGATCGTAGGCGTCCCGACAGGCCATGAACAGTTGCCCTATGCCGGCGGCAAACGCCGGGTGAGTGGATCGGCGCATCTGGCGCAGAGGCAGGAATCCGAGCAAGACAAAGCCGATCAAAGGGATCAGGACCGCCTCGATGAAAGACCCGGTTCGCTGCTTCGGGAAGCCCGAAACGAGACCGGCTCCGCTCTGCCGAAGAAACGCGTGCAGCCGAGAGACGGCATCACGTGTGAGGCGAACGTCCGCGTCAACGAACATGAGGATTGGCAAGCGCGCTTCGATGGCCGGCCGGTGGCACGCGTGCATTTTTCCGCACCATCCCTCAGGCAGGTCTGCGCCCCGGAGGTACCGGACGCGCGGGTCACGACGGGCGTAGGCCATCACGATGCGTGCTGTGTCGTCATCTGAACCGTCATCGTAGACGAGCGCCTCAACCTCGACATCCGTAACGGCGAGGATGGCGTCGGGCGGTCGCCTCGGCGAACTCAGCCCCTCGATCGGCGATGAAGCCACGGGCAGCACCGATCACCGATGCACGCGATGCCGCGTCCAGTTTGCTCCATCGCGCCTGAGCGTTTCGTGCCGCTCTCAGCGCTTGCTCAATGTCGGCGGGCATGTTTGACGGGTTTCCGGGCGCTGCGTCGGTCAGCCGATGAACGCTGCATCGAGACCCATGTCCTGCAGGAGCAGCCGGGAGCTGATTCGAGCGCCTTCATAAATGACCGGCAAGCCCGATCCCGGGTGAGTGCCGCCGCCAACCAGGTAGAGACCGTCCGCCTCTTCGAACCGGTTGTGGGGCCGCAGGTGGAGCATCTGTCCCAGGTTGTGGGCAAGGTTGAACGTGGCTCCCTTGTAGATGCGCGCTCGACTCTCCCAATCGTCAGGTGTCGTGATGCGCTCGAAGCGAATGCGCGGCTCGACATCGGTGATTCCGACCTTCTGCAGTTGCTGCAGAGCAACCCTCCGAAAGCGGTCGCGCATATCCGACCAGACCACGTTGGGGGTCCGATGGGGCACGGGCACCAGAACGTACAGGGTGCTCATGCCTTCCGGGGCGAGCGTCGGGTCGGTGACCGAAGCGTTCTGGACGTAGAACGACGGATCGTCAGAGAGAACGTGCTCTTCTTCGATCTGGCGAAGGTTCCGGGCATAGTCGCGACTGATGTAGATCGTGTGATGGGAAACGCTGTCGTACCGGCCCTCGATGCCGAGGTACATCATGAATGTCGAACACGAATATCGCTTATGCGCCAACCGCCGGTCGCTCCATCGGCGCCGCAGCGCGTTCGGCACAAGGTCGGTCATGGCCCTCGCGAAGTCGGCGTTCAGCACCACCGCGTCGGCTCGGATGTCGCCTTCGGCTGTGACGACACCCACAGCGCGCCGCCCTTCCAAGAGGATCCTCTGCACCTCAGTCTCAAGCCGGATGGTGACCCCGAGGTCGCGGGCTGCGCGAGCCATGGCTTCACTCACTGCATGGCAGCCGCCGATGGGGTGAAAGACACCGGGTACTCGTACTCGAGGAACGGGAGGATCGAGAAGAGACTGGGACACGAGAAGGGCGACATTCCCAGGTACTTGGACTGGAACGACATGCCGGGGCGCACGCGAGGGTCGTGATAAAACTTCTTGAGCTCGTCGTAGAGTGATCTCCAGGGCGTGAGCCAGGGCAGCAAGGCCAGCATGCGCATGGAGATGACGTCACGGGCGGACAGATAGGGCATCTCGAAGCACGGCCGCACGCGCTCGAACTTGGCTCGGTTGGCGCGCATGAACCGCTCGAAGCGCGGTGCGTCGCGTGGGGAGAGCTTGGCAATGGCCTCCGACATGCGCGCAACGTCGGGAGTGGCCATTATCTCGCCTCCCTGCCCGAATACCAGCCGGTACTGAGGGTCCAGTCTCCGCAGCTCGACCTCGGTGGCGAAATCGCGGCCTACAGCTCGGAAGACGCCCTCGATGACCTGCGGATACAGGAAGAACGTTGGACCGACATCGAAGCGGAACCCGTCCCCCTCAATGCCTGATGTACGGCCGCCGACGCGAGGCATGCGCTCGACAATGGTTACATCGAGTCCGGCACGCGCCAGCAACATGGAGGTGGCGAGTCCTCCAGGACCGGCCCCGATGACGATCACCTTCCTTGGCATGGCTGGCCTCCCGCACTACGAGACAAGCCGATAATACCGCGGAAGGCGCAACGATAACGGCTCCGGCACGAGACCGTCGGAGTCGGCCAGGACACCCTGTACTACGATGCCGCAGGACTCCGTCTCACCGGGCACGATAGGGAGCCAGGAAGTCCCTCGTGGCATCGCGAACGGCGTTGGCAGCCGCCTGAATCTGGCGATCCGACCCCTTGTTGTCGAACGTGATGCGGTTGCCGCCGGAGCGTCCGGTATGGGTCTTGCCTGTCAGCAACGCCGTCCCCGACGAGACCTCGATGAGCCATACCCGCACGTCGGTCCGCCCCTCTTTGTCCTTGTACCAGACGCGCCGCTGTTCCTTCTGCTCGGTCAATGTGATGGCGCAGAACAAGACATAGTCGGCTCCGGCCCTTTGTCCGATCTCGCGAACCACGGACTTGCGCCAGTTGTCTTCGTCCGACATGTCGAGGTCGAGCTCGCGGATCGCGTCCCGAGTGCGGGGTGGCTGCAGCGGGCTGTACCCCGCAAGGGCGAAGTGCTTGAGCGCCCATTCGTCTATGGTCTTGCGCTGCCTGTTACGGAGTTCAGCCCACTTCTCTCCGCTCGCGTTGACCGTCGGCACGATGGCAACGGTGCCACGGCTCCGAACGTCGTCGGCTCGAATCGGCCCGACGGCTGCGGCGAAACAAATCACCATGGCGACCGACTTCATGATAACCCCCCCAATCTCGTCGCCGTTCCGATGCACCGGCATGCAGCCACCGGGGAACGAGCCGTACACAGGACACGCCGCGGCGTCCGGATCGTGACACCTGCGATGTGCGTGCGCAGGTCGGCCCGTCTACTTCAGGTGCTGCTCAAACCAGTCGGCAAGGATGCGCGCTTCGCTCTCGATCCCGGGCCATCCGTGCGCCTTGCCAGGTCGAACCTCGAGCTTGCAGGCGACCTTGGCCTCCTCCAGCTTTGCGATGAGCCGCCGAGACTGCTGAAGGGGTACGAGCGGATCGGCGTCTCCATGGATGATCAACGTGGGCGGCATGTTTTTCAGGTCGCCATAGATGGGCGACAGGGTCCGTGCGAGTTTCTCGAGTTCCTCCTCGGACGTCTTGTCCGTGATCCCGAACGCAGGCCAGAAGACTCTCAGCATGGGGAACTTCATGGCCGCCTGTCCTTCCTTGCCGTAGTTGAGGAAGTCCGTGGGTGGGAAGAAGCACGCTATGGCCTGCACTCGGCTGGACGCCCGGTCCACGGGGTCCTTGGCGTCCGCCGGCCCCGGCGCACCGTACGCGCCCATCATGAGGGAGAGATGGCCGCCGGCGCTGCCGCCTGCAATGCCCAGTTTGTCGGGGCTGACGCCCCAGTTGGCCGCGTTGGTACGCACGAAGCGTACAGCGCGATGGATGTCCTCGACGATCTCCGGAAGCGTGAAGCGGGGCTGGGTCCCATGGACGACCTGAAACACGGTCATACCTCGATCGGTGAAAGGTCTGGCCAGGTCAGGATTGATGCTCTTATGATCGGAAACCCATCCTCCGCTGACCATCCAGAGCACTCCGATGCCGTTGGGCTTCTCGGGCTTGAAGACGTCCATGGTAAGAGCTACGCCAAGTTTGTGGCGGTAGACGACATCCTTGATGTGAGTCTGGTCGGCTTGCAGCGTCAAAGGGACGCAGAGTGCAAACAGCGCTGCCAGAACGGTGAAGCTGCGTCGTGTCATGTTGGCGATCCTCCTGATATCTGTATGGGACGGATGGGACAAATGGGACAAATGGGACAAATGGGACGCATGGGACGGATGGGACGGATGGGACGGATGGGGGCGCAATGTTCCCGGGTCCGTTCAGTTGGCATTGAGCCGCATGCCTCGGGGTAGGAAATGACGCTCGAAGCGTGACACCGCGTATCGGTCGGTCATGCCGGCAATGTAGTCGCACACCGCTCGCGCGCGGGTCCGAACGTCATCGTGCGAGGAGGAGTAGAGCTCCGTCATCTCGTGCGGGTTCTCCATGTAGAATGCGAACAGGTCGCCGATGAGCCGTTTGGCCTTGGCCAGGTCGGCGCTGCAATCGCGTTCGACACGGTACACGCGCTCGTAGAGGAAGCGCTTCAATGCGTCGGTTGCTGCCGCGACTTCGGACGACATGGCGACGATCGGACGACCGTCGCTGTTCTCGACCACGTCCACGACCATCGCAGCAATCCGCTCCGAATGTGACCTGCCAACGCGTGCAGTTGCCCCTGCCGGTATCTCGGCCTCAAGGATCATTCCCGCTCGAATGGCGTCGTCTATGTCGTGGTTGACGTAAGCGATCCGATCCGCGATCCTGACGACCTGGCCTTCGAGCGTGTTCGCGCGTGGTGTCGTCGCATCGTCAAGGTCGGCCATCCCCTTGCTGTGGTGCGCAATACCGTCGCGAACCTCCCACGTGAGGTTCAGTCCTGGACCCTCTCCATGCACCTCGAGCACCTCAACGACCCGTACGCTTTGAACGTCGTGGCGAAAACCGGCATCGGGAACGAACCGACGGTAGGCGGCATCGAGCGCCTCCTCTCCGGCATGGCCGAACGGGGAGTGCCCGAGATCGTGCGCCAGAGCGACCGCTTCCGTCAGGTCCTCATTGAGCCTGAGCGCCCTTGCGATGGTTCGGGCGATTTGCGCGACTTCGAGGGTGTGGGTGAGCCGGGTGCGAAAATGGTCTTCCTCGGGGTCAATGAACACCTGGGTCTTGTGCTTGAGGCGGCGGAACGCCTTGCAGTGGATGATCCTGTCGCGGTCACGCTGAAAGGTGGTGCGGACGGGGTCGAGCGGTTCGGGATTCTCACGCCCTCGGGAGTGTGCGGCCTTGGCCGCCCAGGAAGCCAGCATTTCGATTTCCCATTGTTCCTGCCGCTCACGAGGGTTCATGGATCACCTCCATCCGGGACGAGGCCCGCACAGGTAGAAAGGGTAGCACACTTCTGAAGGGTGAAGGGCGAAGGGT
>DYKI01000037.1:29970-32236 GCA_020722705.1 Chthonomonas calidirosea
AGGCCCGCACAGGTAGAAAGGGTAGCACACTTCTGAAGGGTGAAGGGCGAAGGGTAAAGGGCGAAGGGTGAAGGGCGAAGGCTGAAGGGCGAAGGCTGAAGGGCGAAGGTTGAAGGGCGAAGGTTGAAGGTTGAAGGGTGAAGGGCGAAGGCTGAAGGGCGAAGGTTGAAGGTTGAAGGGTGAAGGGTGAAGGTTGAAGGGTGAAGGCGGGTGGCTGACGGATATCGGGGCAGAACCACGTCCGTACGATGCCTGGTAATGTGCTACGCTTCGGAAATGCGGAGAGACGAGCGGCCTGGCGCTGCGATGCCGTCCATGGCTTCCATCCCGTCTGTTCAGTCCACTCGAGGCGTGCGCGCCAGGGTCGTGCTGCTGACGCTGCTCGTCCAGGCGTTGTTCGTCTGGTGGGTCAGCGACAGCGAGATCGTCCAGAGCGTTTACCTGATCTGCTACTCGCTCATGATGCCGACCACGCTCTACCTGCTGTGCGGAGGCATCATCCGGCGTCTCTTCCGCATTGAGAGGCATGAGTTCCTCTTCAGCTATGTTGTGCTCACGTGCACGCTTCCCATCATCGGCTTCGGCGGGATCAGGTTTCTCATACCGGCCATGGGCTGGCTCTCCCATTTTTCGTCCACACAGCCCCAATGGGCGGCCTACTTGCCGGGGCTGTCGTCGCTGCCCGTTCTGAAGGATCCCGAGGCTATCCGGTCGCTCTACAAGGGCGGAGCCATCCCCTGGGCTGCATGGGCGGTTCCCATCGGCTACTGGAGTGCCCTGCTGCTCCTATTGAACGGCGTGTGGATCGGGATCGCTGCGATGATGCATCGCGTCTGGATCAGCTACGAGCGGCTGACGTTTCCGATCACGACTCTGCCCCTGGAAATGACTGGCCCGCAGGAAAGCCCATTCCGCAGGCCTGCGTTCATCCTGGGGGCAGCCATACCGATCATCCTTCAGAGCATGCTCGTGCTTCACGACTGGTATCCTTCGTTCCCGGCGTTCACGCTGAAGGCGCAGGATATACGCCCGCTCATCTTTACCTCTCCGCCGTTGGCTTCAATCCCCACTCTTCCAGTCGGCTTCTATCCGATGGCCGTTGGACTGGCCTACTTCATGCCGGGCTCGATCGCGCTAAGCTGCCTGGCGTTCTGGCTGATGATCCGGGCCGTCTACCCGCTGGGATCGGCTCTCGGAGTCGAGTCGGCCGGGACCGGATCGGCCCGCTTCCCATATCCCAACGAGCAGGCCGCAGGTGCATGGCTGGCGTTCGCGCTGCTGGCGGTGCTGGCTGCCCGTCACCACTGGTCGGGCATGATGTCGGCCGCGTCTCCCGGCGAGAGGCGAGCCGTGAAGGGCCTTGGCGTTATGGCCGGAACCTGTCTTCTTGGCGCCGCCGCCCTTGCCTGGGGCATCGGTGTATCGCCCGCTGTCGCGATCGGCAGCGCTGTTGTCTACGCGTCGTACGTGCTTAGCGGCGCGCGCGTTCGAGCCGATGCGGGCGGCGTCTGGACCTTCGCGCCGGTTACGTGGACGCCGGGGCGGGTGATGACGGAACTGACCGGCGGGGCGCCCGCAAGTCCGAGGCCGCTGGTCGCCGGAGCGATGTTCGATCTGGTGTACATTGATATCAGGGCGCAGTCGCTGCCGTTCCTGATGGAGGGGCTCAAGATAGGCGATGCGGCCGGCATCCGCCGCCGCGACCTCATCGTCTGGGTAGCGATCCTGGCCATCTCCGCGCTGGCGTTCGGGTGGTGGTTTGGCCTGCACAAGTTCTACAGCGTCGGCGCCGCCACGGCCAAGAGCAACGCCTATGCGCTGGTCAAGGTCCAGATCGGCATGAATGAGATGCGCTCCATGGCGGGGCGGGTGCGTGCGTTCGACTGGCCGGGCATATCTGCGGTGGTCTTCGGGGGCTCGCTGACCGCCGCGCTGTCGCTGCTGCGCACTCGGTTCGTAGGATTTCCCCTGCATCCGGTCGGCTACGTCCTGTGCAACACGTTCTCCATGAACAGCTTCTTCGTGCCGACGCTCATCGCGTGGGTGGCCAAGACGCTTGTGCTCCGCTACGGAGGACAGAGCCTCTATCGGCGAAGCCTTGCGTTCTTCGTCGGGATCACGATCGGGGATATCGGCATACAGACTGCATGGACGATCGTCGGCAGGGTCTTTGGCGTGCCGATCTATCAGTTCCTGACCTGAGCGGGAGGGCGAGGCTCCTGCCGAGCCGCTGAGGTCTGAGGGCTGAGGGGGAGGGCGAGGCTCC
>DYKI01000183.1:0-3889 GCA_020722705.1 Chthonomonas calidirosea
GACGGCGTCCTCGCCGTCCCGATTGGGCGCGGAGCGCAATCGTCGAACTCCGAGGCTGAACCTGCGAGGGCCTTTCTATCGGCCCTAGGCGCGCTCTACCGGGATCAGGCACAGGAACGTCAGCGGCTCGTCGGCCGTGTTGTGGAAAGAATGCGTCTCATCGGGCTGAACGAACACGGCCATGCCGGCCTGAATGGGCGTCTCCCCGACCTGACGGCGGACCACACCGCACCCGCCGAGGATGTAGACTTCGTGCTCCCAAGGGTGGCTGTGGTGCGGTGTGCAGCCGCCGGGGTCAACCTCAAACTGACGCATGGCGAAGGTTGGCGCCCCATCGGTGGCCGTTACGAGTTTGCGCATCCTGCAGCCAACGGCTCCGTCAGCGGCGACGGTCGTCCACGGCACTTCATCCGCTCTGCGTGCCAGCATCTGCAGGGGGCTCCTCTCCGCCGCTTGGATCGCCTTCCACTGGTGCAGTCGTCGGGTCCGGCGTCGCCGGATTCTCCGCAGGCACGACGCCCGAGGTAACTCCATCGCCGATGGGCTCATTGACTACCTGGGGCTGTTCGGGCTTTTCGCTGCGGTCCCTCGCGGCCGACGAACGCCTGGACCTTGAACGACGGTACTCGCCGTTCAACCGCGCGACCAGATCCGGGTCCGGTGCATCAATGCGGACGTCACCGAGCCGATCGTAGAAGAACATCCGCCTGATGACCTCCTCGGCTTCGGACCTCTTGATGCTCACGTACGACCGGCCCTCGATGGATGGGAGTGTCGTCACCTGGATGCTGGCCGCTTCCAGCCCGCGCGCGAAGTTCGCAAGCGTTACAACCTGCTCCATACTCAGGTTCTGGCTCCGCTTGAGGCTGTCGGCAAGCTGGTCCAGAGCGCCCGGGACTTTCGGCCACGTTGCCGGGTGCTTCAACTTTGTGCGAACGGCTTCCAGGAAGTTGTGCTGCCGCTTGGACCGCATTTCATCGCTGTCCGAATGGCGCATCCTGACGTAGCCCATTGCCTGATACCCGTTGAGGTGTTGGAATCCGGGGTACAGGTTGATGTGCAGCCCGCCCCAGTTGTCGTCATACTTGAGGCGCTTCTCCACGGTCAGGTCAACGCCGCCGATAGCGTCCACCACCTTGCAGAAACCATCGAAGTTGATGGTCACATAGCAGTCGGTCGGGATGCCGAAGACAGTCTGAATGGTCTCTGCGGTGAGCTCGGGACCGCCAAAGGCATGGGCCGCATTGATCTTGTGGATGCCTCGCCGCCCCGGAATGTGGACTGCAGTGTCGCGCGGTATGGTTAGCGCGCGAATGGTCCTGTTGGCGAAGTCGACTCGAGCAATCAGGATGGAGTCGCTCCGTCCGTTCGTCTTCAGCACGCGGTGATAGCGATCAATGTCCCGATCAACGCCGAGGACAAGGACATTCAGTGCCGACACGTTCGGGAAGTGGCGCTCGGGAGTGTAGGCGGTGGTCGGATGCCGCAGGATGTTCAGTATGGCATTCTGACTGGTGGAGCTGCCGAAGAACATGAGCCCGAACACCGTCCCGGCCCCAGCGCAGGTGATGACGACGGCGATTGCGGCAAGGATGCGAGCCACGCGCTTCCATCGCGGCCCGCTCTCCAAGGGGTAGGCTTTGGCAAAGCGTGGCGATCCGGATTCGTTATATGTCAATGTCGGTATCCTTGGGGGCCTTATAGTACCACCGGCCGGCCACAGTCAACAAGGTCCGAACCTGATTGTTGGATTTGCTCCCGCCAGTGGTTGCGCCGGCATTCGCGGTAACGTATAATCCTCATTGGTGGCGACACGCCGCCTACTGCGAGGTACCCATGCACAGCCGATTCGTCACCCACACAGCTCGTTGCTGCAAGATAGCCGCCGGCATCGTCATCCTCCTTGCGCCGGCAGGATGCCGCCAGAAACCCGCGCCTCCACCGCCTCCGCCAAAACCAGAACCGCCGCCGCAGGTGAGCGAGATTGACTTGCGCAGCTATCGCCCCAATGAGACTGGAGCGGTGATGGTCATCATGTACCATCGGATAGAGGCGAACAAGCCGAACAACGACATGAACCGCACGCCGGAGCGGTTCCGAGCGGACTTGCAGGAGCTCTATGATCGCGGCTACCGGGCCGTGACTCTGCGCGAGTTCGCCGAGAACACGATGGACGTCCCTGCAGGCAAGACGCCGGTAGTGATCACCTTCGATGATTCCTACCTGTCGCAGTTCCGTTATCTCGACCAGGCAGGCTCCCAGATAGACCCCGACTGTGCCGTCGGCATTATGGAGGAGTTCGCCCGAACGCACACCGACTGGAAGCCGAAAGCTACCTTTTTCGTACTCCACGGCGGCCCGAATCCCCCGGCCTTCTACCAGGAGGGCCTCACCGAGATGAAGTTCGCCCACCTGCTCGAGCTCGGGTGCGAGATAGGCAGTCACTCGTTGACGCACTGCAACTTCCGGCGTCTTTCCGCTTCCGAGATCGAGAAGGAGATTGCGGGCTCCATCCGCGTCATACGGGAGCTATGCCCCGACGCGGAAGTGAAGTCGCTTGCCATACCCTACGGCAACATCCCCAAGAAGAAGGAAGCACGTGAAGCATGTCGGCGCGGTTCGGCCGACGGAGTTACATACGAGCTCTCGGCCGTTGCCCTCGCCGCGTGGCGTCCCACGCTGTCCCCCGTTACGGTGGTGGGCAAGAAGGCTCCCTTCGCAGGTCAGGTGGCCGCAGGAGACATGACACGCATTGAGCGGGTACTGCCAGACCCGAGACAAGCGTCGGAGGCCGGCACACTCGAGTACTATCTGAAGTACTTCGACGAGAACCCGAGCATGCGGTACATCAGCGACGGCAACCCGAAGGTCGTCGCCGTACCCCGAGGATTGAGCGCGCTTGTTGACGAATCGAAAGTCGCCGCCCAGGGCAAGCGACTGCAGGTGTACACTCTTAACTCGGCTACATCGGCGACGCGACCGGCACAGCACTGAGGAGACCGATCGGTCAGTGAACAACCGGGCTCTTGATGCTCCAAAGGGGCCATCCATCGCCTCGGGAGAGTGCTCCACGGAGAGTACATCCTATGTCCACGCATGCGGGCACGTCGGTAAGCTCCTCGACGGGATGCCGCTGGGGATATGCAATGGCTGCGACGGGTGCGGCAACCGCTGCACCTCCGGCGTTCCGATGACACGGGCCGAGTTCGATGCGATTGAGGCCTACCTGGAGAGGAACGCACTGCCTGCCCGCCCCCCACAGGGACCCGATATCGAGACTGACCCTGTCTGGGGCCAAGTGTGCCGCTTTCGTGACGGACTCGTAGGCCGGTGCGCAATCTACCCGGTTCGTCCTCTCATCTGCCGGTTGATGGGCCATGTCTGGTGGCTTCCGTGTCCAATCGAACGGGTTGGCCGGTCGGCATCAGTACAGGATGTAACCATGGCGCTAATGGAATACTGCCGTCTGGAGCGGTTTCCATATGAACACTGGGCTCGGATTGATGAAGCCTAACCCGCACGTGCGTCACCTCCAACTGGGGCTGGCGCTCCCGTGCTTCGCACTTGCTCTCGCAGGCCTCACAGGATGCGGGGGCCCCGACTTTACGAGCGGCATGCGCAACAACGCGATGGACATGGGTTACGGGGGCTCTTACGGCTCTATGGGTCCGAGAGACGACATGAGCCGGCCGCGCCAACCGGCAGGCTCTCAGAGAGGGGTGACGTACCCGATGGTCGAGGTGAGTTTCGAGGTCCCGGACATTCGGTCGAACCCGTTCAACCACCTCGATTACGACATCAAGGTCACCATCACACTACCGGACCAGCGTATCGTGCGCATACCGGCGTTCTATGATGGCGGCAAAACCTGGAAGGCTCGCTATACGCC
>DYKI01000183.1:3989-5788 GCA_020722705.1 Chthonomonas calidirosea
CGGCCAGGCCACGGTTTCATCAGCGTCGCCGCACGCCAGGGTACACGGTTCGTCCATGGCGACGGCTCTGTGTACTACCCCATCGGGATGAACGTGGCCTGGGGGGATGTCGTGCCGATCATCACGAAGCTGGGCGCATCGGGCGCCAACTGGGCACGCGTATGGATGTGCCACTGGGGTGGGACGAACCTGGACTGGGTCATGGACAAGAAGACCGAGCCCGGCGTCCTGGACCTCACCGTTGCCAAGCGATGGGACGAGATCGTCCAGGCGGCGGAGAAGTCCGGCGTGTACCTCCAGATTGTGCTTCAGCACCATGGCCAGTACTCCACCCGTGTGAATCCCAACTGGGCGGACAACCCATGGAACAAGGCGAATGGGGGCTTCCTGTCCACCCCCGGCGAGTTTTTCTCCAACCCTCGAGCGATTGCCTTGACCCAAGCGAAGTACCGCTATATCCTTGCCAGGTGGGGTTACTCGCCGAATGTGATGGCGTGGGAGCTCTTCAACGAGGTGGAGTGGACCGACGCCATCGCCAATCGTCATCCCGAAGAGGTGGTCCGCTGGCACAACGCCATGGCCCGGTTTCTGAGGGACAACGACGTATACAATCATCTCATCACAACCAGTTCCGATCTCGGCATCCCTGGCCTCTGGCAGAACATGAGCTACCGGCAGCCCCATGCCTACCCGTCTGATGCTCAGGCCGTCACCGCTGCGTTTGACCACACCAGACAGGATCGTCCCGTGTTCTACGGCGAGATTGGCCCCGCGGGACTCCAGGACGATGGGAGCTTCCTGCATAACGCTCTATGGTCGAGCATGGCGAGCCTCACGAGCGGTGCAGCCCAGTACTGGGCATGGGATGCCATAGAGAAGAACGGCTGGTATGCCCCATTCCAGAATGCCGCCCGATTCGTGCGCGAATCCGGATTCCCATCCCGCAACGGGCTTCTGCCGGCACCCGTCTCGGTGACAACGTCGTCAAGCGGCCCGCTCACCCTGCATCCCGGCGGTGGATGGGCCAAGGCTGCGACGGCCGAGCTTGACGTCTTGGGCGGCGACGATGCGAAGACCGCGTCAGCATGGGCGAAGGTACCGTCGTTCCTCCAGGGCACAGCGCACCGAGACATGATGCAGGGCCTGACCCTGAAGGTCAACTACCCACAGCCAGGAACCTGCTCGGTGGCAATCGGGCGTGTTGCCCGCGCCGGGGCGAAGGTAACCATCGCCGTAGACGGTGAGGTCGTCGCATCCAGAACCTACGATCCAAGTCCTCGCGACCGTGATGTGGCTGATGTGCTGGCGGCCAAGGTCCCGATGGGGGCGCATACAATCAGGATCGAGAACCCCGGCAACGACTGGGTTGTCGTTTCGGGCATCACGCTGGACCCATATGCTCCGTCACTGGGCTGCGTCGGCAAATCGAGCGCCGACTATGGCGTGCTGTGGGTTTACAATCGAACCAAGTCGCCGGTCAGCGGCAAGATACGCATCGCCGGCGTCAAGGCAGGAAGCTGCGAAGTCGCGTGGTACGACACGGAGAAGGGCTCTGTGGTCAAGCGCGAGACAGCGGCAGTACGTGTCAAGGAGCCCCTGACGCTCAACACGCCGGCAGTGACGAAAGATATCGCAGTCTGGTTCGACAGGCAGCCCACAGGCGGCCATAAGTCCGCCGACAAGGCATCGGTGCCACGGCCGCGAAACGGGTCTCCGTCGCGTCCCGGAGACCCGTCTGATCAGCGGGACGGTCATCGTCCCCGATGACCGATCTTTCGGACGGCGGGGACGCCGTCCCT
>DYKI01000184.1:0-1226 GCA_020722705.1 Chthonomonas calidirosea
CCCGCCGAGCGCGGCGATTCTTGCAACCAGCCTCGCCGCGCTCTCCTTCCGGTGACCATCCGGGAGGGCGAGGCTCCCGCCGAGCCGCACCTTCGCCGACGGCCAGAGGACGTCGCAACAAGCCAGGCACGGGTATCAGGGTAGAGCAGCGGCGAGCCGGCGAGCCGACTTCATGTCCGCCTCGGCCCTGGCCAACCACTGAGACGCAAGTTGACGCTCGTCATTCCGGTCGTTCATACAGCACTGCGCCTTCCCGTAACGCCGGATAGATCACCGAGCCGGGAACTCGTGCGTACGGTCGAGCCTCTTCGGGCGTTACCACGAGGATGTCCTTGGCCGCCGCTCGCTCAACCGGGCATTGCCGCAGGTGCCACATCAGGCGTATACTGGCGGTAACCGGGCCGTTTTGTCCTGGAGGATCACGCCATGGCGCAAAGCGACGACCAATATGGGCCGCGAACGCGAATCGAGCGGTGGACCGAGGAGTTCCTGGTGCGGATCATCGCCGGCATCGGGATGGCGGTGCTGCTCCTCGTGATGACCCCACTCGTGCTCGGATGGCTGAACCCCTGGTGGTTCGCAGCGACGGCGGCATTGGGCTTTCTGGTCGGCTTCGTTGGCGGTGACGCACTCGGGTCGCACTCGTCACGCGTGCGGCGCCCAACCCGCCGAACCGGTCGCTGATGCACGCAGGCGCCAATCTCCTGCGAAGGCACGGACACTCACGTGCCGGTATGTGAGCGCCATCGCGTCGAGACCCTCCTATCTTGCGGGCGATGCGGCAAGCCCGTGTGCCCTGACTGCTCGATTGTCGGCCCTGTAGGGGTGCGCTGCCGGGCGTGTGCGTCGTTCCGTTCGGCGCGTATCTGCCAGGTCACGCCGGCCAAGCTGGCCCCGTCTGCTCTGATTGGGATCGCAGTAGGCGCTGTCGCCGCTCTGTTGCTCGTTCGTCTGCCCATCGGGTTGCTGGGAGCGTTCTGGCTAGCGTTCATATGCGGATCGGCCGGAGGCGAGGCCATGCTCCGAGCCTGTGGCCGCAAGCGCGGGCCGCTCGTCGAGATAACCGCGGGCGTCTCGATCGGCATTGGGTTCCTGGCAGCCACTGTGGCGCACGCGGTCGCGCGGGCTGGGCCGGCCTGGACGACGATGCTCCGCGGTGACGTGTTGACCCTCCTCATCGGGTTGGTCGTTACGGTCGGCATCGCCGTCAGCCGGGTTCGGTTCGT
>DYKI01000184.1:1326-5769 GCA_020722705.1 Chthonomonas calidirosea
CTGGCCCGCCAGACCTGGCCATGACCGACGTTCCGGGATGGAGGAGACGCTCGATGGCGTGTCGAACGTACTGCAGACAACACAGGCAGAGAAGGCAAACGGAATGGCAGAGCTACGCACACAGCTCGAGGCGGACCTCGGCAGGTTAAGAATGGCTGTCAGCGACATGGGCGCACTGGCCGACCAGATGCTCGATGACGCCGTGCGGGCAGTGACCGACTTCCAGCCCGGTGCGGCTCGGAAGGTGATCGTTGCCGATGACAATGCGGACGCCATTGACGCTCAGGTCGAGCGCGATGCGGCCCTGCTGATCGCCCTCCAGCAGCCTGTTGCCCTGGACCTGCGCGTGATCATCACGGCGCTGAAGGCCGTCAACGAACTGGAGCGCATCTGCGACTACGCCGTGGACATAGCGAAGATAGGGCGACGCATAGCGCGCCACGACCTGTATCGCCCATTGGTGGACCTGCCCAAGCTGGCGTCGGCAGCTCGATCCATGCTGGCAACATGCCTGCGAGCGTTCGTGAGCGGCGACACCCGATTGGTCCACGATGTGATCCAGTCCGATGACATCGTTGACAACCTTTACCATGACTACAGGGACCACCTGATCACGCTGATGCAGCAGGACCAGCAGGTGGTCCATCAGGCCGCCTTTGTTCTCCTTGCGTGCAAGTACCTGGAGCGCGTCGGCGATCATGTTGTCAACATCGCCGAAGACGTCTACTACATGCATACCGGCGATCCGGTGCCGCTGGCCAAGAAGCGCCGTGAGGGACAAGCGGAAGACGTTCATTCGTCAATGTAGCTTGGTCCGCCAAATCGAAGGCCTGGCGCCCGTGCTCTTCGGTATGCGTACCGTCGTGAAGCTCCATGGCACGTGCTCAGGCAGGAGTAAGATTAGCGGGAGTGGAAGCCTCCAGCAATGAGCAGAACTGAGCCGACATCGGCACAGCCGCCGGGTTGGGGATTGCCGAGCGCGCGGCGATACTACGTGGCAGTGTTTGTCGCCATCACGCTCACGAGCTCGGCTGTCGCGGCAGTCTACTACCGGAGTTTCCGCAACGCGCTGTTTCACGCGAACGCCCACCAACTGGAACTGGTCGCCTGCCTGAAAGTCGAGGATGTTCAGCGTTGGCGGCACGAACGCCTCGGCGACGCGCTGATGCTGACGCAGAACCCGGCCTTTGCTCGACTCGCCGAGCGCCTCGTGCGCACGCCTGAAGATCGTGCCGCACGCGAGGACATCCGGAGCTGGTTCGCCGGTTACGTTCGCGCGTTGCGGTACGACAGGGTTGCGCTGCTGGATACGCACGGCGCCCAGATTGTGTCGGTCCCGCACTCGAACACCCCCATCTGCAACGATATCGGGTCCCACGTCGAGCATGTCTTGCGTACGGGAGCACCCAGCGTACACGATCTGCATCTGTCGGTCTCCGGCGGCGTGCGATTCACAGTCATCGCTCCCGTCCTGCGAGGCCGCCACGCCGGTGGATCGGGCATAGGCAACACGATCGGGGTGGTGGCGATGCGTGGAGACCCTCGGCATTACCTTTATCCGTTGATCGCGAGGTGGCCAACCCCTTCAAGAACCGCCGAGACGCTCTTGACCCGCCGCGAGGGTGACCGGGTCGTGTTTCTGAACGACCTCAGGTTTCGCCCTGAATCTGCCCTGCGCCACACCTTGCCCCTGTCTCGCACCGATGCGCCATCCGTCATGGCGGCCCTCGGCAAGCGCGGCGTTGCAGCGGGCCGGGACTACCGCGGAGTGCATGTTCAGGCCTATGTCCTGCCGGTCCCCGACACGAACTGGCACCTGACTGCCCGCATGGACCTGAGCGAGGTGTACGAGCCGGCCAACAAGCTGCAGAGCTTGCTTGCTTCGGGCGTCATTCTGCTCTCGGCAGCGTCGGGGCTCGCCTTGATGACGCTCTGGGACCGCCAGAGGACCGCAGCCCTGCGCGAGGAGCTTGCGGCAGCAAAGGCTCTGCAGGAGAGGGAACAACGCTTCCGAACGGTGCTCGAAAGCATGACCGATGGCTGCCAGGTCATCGGCTTCGACCAGCGCTATGTCTACCTGAACGCAGCGGCGCTTCGTCAACACAGGGCCTCTGTTGGCGAGCGCGTCGGCCGGCTCCTCACGGAGTGTCATCCGGGCATCGAGAACACTCCGCTGCACGGTGCGATCGTCGCATGCTTGACCGAGCGAACTTCCACTGAGATCGAGATCGAAGCCAAGGACAGCCCAGAGGGCCGACGCCACTGTCGCCACAGCATTCAGCCCGTACCTGAGGGCGCGTTGGTCTTGTCTGTGGACATGACCGCACAGCGAGAGCGCGAGCGGGAACTCAGGCTCCACGCAACCCGCATGGAGGCGCTGGCCCAGATCAATCAGATCTCCCAACGGTCAGATGACGAGCTCTTCGACTACGTCCTGGACGCCTGCAAGAGTGTGACATCCAGTCCTATCGCCTTAATCGGGTGGGTGGACGATGCCGAGAGCGTCCTGACCGTGCAACGCTGGTCGCCTGACGTGATGGAGAGCTGCAAGGTGGATAGCGTCCCCCTCGAGTTCCCGGTGCAGAACGCCGGACTGTGGGCCGAAGCCGTGCGGACTCGTTCGCCGTTGATCGTCAATCGGTATGCCGACGACCATCCGGCAAAGCGCGGCATGCCGCCCGGACACATTCCCGTCTCAAGGGTGCTGGCGGTGCCCGTGCTCGACGAAATGCGGGTTGTCGCGCTGGCGATGGTCGCCAACAAGCCCGACCCTTACGACGAGGGCGACATTGCGGCGCTTCAGTCGCTCGCTGCTCGTGTCAGGGAGATCGTTGTCCGAAGGCGCAACGACGTTGCCCTCGAACGCTCGGAGCGGCGGTTCCGGACGCTGGCCGAGAGCATGTCCGAGGGAGTGGCCCTGCACGAGATCATCAAGGACGCTTCCGGTGCACCGGTTGACTACAGGATCACGTATGTGAACCCGGCCTACTCGAAGCACACGGGCCTGCAGGCGGACGGCGTGGTCGGTCGAACCGCGTCGGAGGTCTCCGCCGGCGCACCGCCATTCCTGCAGGAGTACGCGCGCGTCGCGGAGACCGGCGAGCCGTACGAGTTCGAGACGTACTTCGAGCCGATGAGGCGGCACTTTCGCATCTCCGCAGTCTGTCCCGCTCCGGGGACCTTCGCAACGGTCTTTGAGGACATCACTGAGCGCAAGCAGCGCGAGCAGGACCTTGCGGATCGCACGGCCGAGATGGAGCGCTTCACGTATGCCGCCTCCCACGACCTTCGCAGCCCGCTCGTAACGGTGACGACGTTCCTCGGGTACCTCAAGGAGGATATGGCGTCAGGGGATACGAAATCCGCCCTCGCCGACATGAACTACATTATGGCGGCAGCCGACAGGATGGGCCGCTTGCTCGAAGAACTCCTGCACATATCCCGTGTCGGAAGGGCAGTCTCCGAGCCCTCAGCGACGAGCTTCCGGCAGATCGTTGAGGGCGCATTGGGTGCCGTAGCCGGGCCGATAGCCGAGCGCGGCGTGACCGTGCACGTGCAGGATGGGGACGTGGCCATGTTCGGAGATGTTGCCAGACTCGTCGAGGTATGGCAGAATCTCATCGAAAACGCTGTGAAGTTCATGGGCGATCAGACTTCGCCACGCATCGAACTGGGCTTTGTGGGCGCAGGCCGCGCCACGGTGTTCCACGTCCGCGACAACGGAATGGGCATCGCGCCGCAGCATCGCTCGCGCGTGTTCGGCCTGTTTGACAAGCTTGATCCGCACTCACCGGGAACGGGAATGGGGCTGGCCCTGGTCAAACGCATTGTCGAGCTGCATGGAGGTTCTATCAAGATCGAGAGCGGCACAGCGGACGGTGGTGCGAACTTCGTCTTCAGTCTGCCCGATGCGATGGTGCCGCTGCACGAAGGCGGAAGGAGAGACTCACGATGAAAGGTAAAGCCGTCACCGTTCTCCTTGTCGAGGACGACCCGGGGCACGCTGAGATTGTCCGACGCAATCTGCAGCGCAGCCGCATGGCCAACAGACTGGTCCATGTTGAAGACGGTGAGGCCGCACTCGACTACGCATTCCGCAGGGGCCCATATGCCGATGAGACGGTCCATCCGGCTCCGGAGCTCGTGCTCCTCGACCTTCGCCTGCCGCGCGTTGACGGCCTCGAGGTGCTGCGTGAGCTGAAGTCCAATCCGAAGACAAAGAGCATACCGATCGTCGTACTGACCACATCGTCGGCGGAAGCCGATCTTGTCAGTGCATACGACCTCGGGGCCAACAGCTATCTGGTGAAGCCGGTTGACTTCGGCAAGTTCAGCGAGCTCCTCGAGACGTTCGGGTACTACTGGATCCTGTGGAACGAGTATCCATTCTAGTCCTACTCCGTTAAGTATCATCCACCGGCAGCGGGCGTCTGCAAGCTGGAC
>DYKI01000185.1 GCA_020722705.1 Chthonomonas calidirosea
GAGTACGAGTAGGAGTACGTGTACGAGTCTACGCCGTTGGGTTGCCGCAATCGAGAAGGTAGTCGAGAAGCTGCTGGACAGAACAGGTTGCCGCTCCGACGTACTTGTCGGCGCCGCCGTAGTAGACATGCAGCGTGTCGCCGATGACGACTTTGCCGCAGGGGAAGACGCAGCCGGCGTAGTAGCCCTCAAGCTCGTACCACTCTTCGGGCTGCAGGATCCAATCTCGGGTCCGGGCTATTACGCACGTCGGGTCGTCGAGGTCAAGCAGCATGGCTCCCAACCGATAGTGACTGTCGGCGCCGACCGCGTGGTAGAGGATCAGCCAACCGGCGTCGGTTCGGATGGGTGGAGTGTTGCCGCCGATCTTGCGGTTCTCCCATGCCAGCTCGGCCGTCGCGAGGAGCTTGCTCTCGGACCATTGGAGCAGGTCATCGGAGAAGGATATCCAGATGGCCGGGTGTTCGGTGCCGTAGGCCGGACCCACCCAGCTCATGGGCCGATGGAGCATGGCGAAGCGCCCGCCGATCTTCTCCGGGAATAGGATCACGTCGCGATCATCCACCGTGGGGTCTGTCATGCGTCCTGCCCGGATCCACGAGCAGAAGTCCCGGGTCAGGGCGAGACCCGTGGAGGTCGCGTTTTCGCGGAGGATCCACGGAAACTCGGGCGCCGGGTCGGCGGGCTTCCATGGGCCTGCGTTCTCGGGCTTCCAATACTGGCCCGGCGGGAACGGGCGCGAGGCATAGGTAACGAAGTACCAGCCGCCCATCTTGACGATCCGGGCGTCTTCGACGCATCCGGCATCCCAGTTGTCTGCGCTCGGCGAAAGCACGGGCGCAGAAGAGAAGCGCTCGAACCGGAGTCCGTCGCGGCTGACTGCCAGACCGAAGTGGATCCGATGGGCAGGGTCGTTGCCTGCTGCCCGGTAGAGCATGTAGACGATGCCCTGTTCCGGCTCATACCAGGCGCCGGGATTGCAGGTGACCAGCCCTTCCCAATCACTCCCAGGGATCGGTTCGATGATGGGGTTTCCGGCGAAGCGGTCGAGTCGCATGATGGCATTCCTTTCCGCGGCACACTGGGCGCCGGATGGCCGCTGACGCGTTCATCCCACGCCACGCCGTCAGAAGCTTAGTTCGCCGCGCCGCCGGCGGAAGCCTTCATCTCAGCAAATGCCTACCCTGGCGGGCAGGGACGCAGCGGCCTGTCGGCGAAGACTGGGCCACAACGCAACTCGGAGGGAAACGTGGTCATGGACTTGCTTGGCTTGATCAGACCGGCGCATGCGGTCACATTCTCGATGGCAGCCTGCCTGATTGTGTCGGTCATTTTCGCCTGCGCCGCTTCGGATGGGCCAGGGCGCGGGAAGGAGCGCCGTTGGCGGCCGGTTGCCGACGATGTGTACCTGCAGGAGTTCGGCGAGCGAACGCCCACGCAGCAGCCGGTAACCGAAGTCGAAGCGCACGGCAAGGATGTCTACGCCGTCGTCGGCGGGACGCTCATGGTACGTCGGTCGGGTGCCCTGGAGCCGGTCGCCGGAGCCCCGTCGGGCGTTGCGCGCCTGCGGTCGCTTGGGGGCAGCCTGTGGGTGTCCACCGGCGATGCCGCCTACCGTCTGGCCGATGGCGCATGGACGAAGATCGCACCGTACGCGTTCGTTGACTTCTGCATGCACCTTGGAGCCGTTCATGCAGCCACCCGCGACGACGTGTTCCGGTTCGACGGAGCTGCGTTCAAGAACATCCGTCCCGAGAGCGGCTATCTGTCGAGCAACTCGACGCTCCTGATGGAGGACTTCACGCAGGTCATTGCCGACCCCATCCGGATCGGACCGATCCAGCGCATTGCCTCGTATGGCGGCACGATCTACGTGCTCAATCCGGGCCGCATATCGCTCATCGAGGGCGACACGTTCGTCACCGATACGATAGATTGGGGCAGCCTGCCGTCGCCGGTGACCCGCGACATGATCGCACACGGGAGTCGTCTGTGCGTCGCCACCGATCGGGGCGTCGCGGTCCTCAGGGGCATGGCGATGACGGCTCTCCGCGGCGAGGACGGCCTGCCCTATGAGGACACGACCTGCCTGGCCGACGGCTTCGATGGCGACCTGTGGATCGGCACCACACGCGGCGCGATCCGACAGAGCGGCAGGGAGTTCCACTATTTCGGCGCGCAGAACTGGCTGCCGGCGGACAAGGTCAACGACATCGCCGTTGTGGATCATGCGGTGCACATTGCCACCGACGGCGGTCTGGCCGTCATACGCTACGAACCCTATACCCTCGCCAAGAAGGCCGCCTTCTATGAGCGCCGCCTCGACGAATGGGGCTTCAAGCGCATGGGCTTCATGCACAAGCTCTGGTGGTCGGATCAGGATGGCGGCTGGATCCGCGAGATCAGCGACAACGACGGCGGTCACGCGGCCCACTACCTGGCCGCCATGTGCTACAAGTACGCCGTTACGAAGGACGAAGCAGCCCGCAAGGAGGCGGTGGACGCGTTTCGGGCCATGGTCTGGCTCGACGATATCACGCCCAAGCCGGGCTTCATCGCGCGCGCCATCTGGTCGGTGCAAGGCGACAAGGGGCGCAGATCGGAGCGCGGATCGGGCGGCCTGCCTGCGAAGTGGTATCCCACGGCGGACGGGCTCTGGCAATGGAAAGGCGACACCTCTTCGGACGAAGTGAACGGCCACATGTACTCGGTGTCGCTGTTCCACGACCTTGTGGCCAAAGGCGAGGAGAAGCAGCGCGCGAAGGAGCACATTGCCCGCATCTCCACGCATATCATCGAGAACGGCTGGGTCCTGCGCGACATGGACGGCAAGCCGACGCGATGGGGCCGATGGGACCCGGACTATCTGCTGAAACCCTACGGCTTCGAGGCGCGCGGGCTCAACGGCATGGAGGCTCAGACCTACATGGTTACGGCCCTGGCCCTGACCGGCGATCAGAAGTTCAAGGCCGGCCTCGATCAGCTCCTCAAATGGCGCTATCACACCTACACCGTGCGCCAGAAGCTGACCTTCCCGCCCGATGCCGTCGTGCCCTGGGACGACGAACTGGCCTTCCGATGCTATCTGCCGCTGCTCAGCTATGCCGCCGACCCCTATCTCCGATCCATCTATCTGCGCAGCCTCGAACGACACTGGGAAGTCATGCGCATGCAGAAGGTCCCCTTCTTCAACTTCATCTACGGCGCCCTGACGGGCAACGACTGCGAGATTCCCGAAGCCGTGCGGAACCTGCGCGAGTGGCCCATGGACCTGGTGAACCACACCTTCCGCAACTCGCACAGAGCGGACCTGAGGCCGGAACCCGGGTACGTACCCTACGGCGGCGGCATCAAGGCCATGTCGCCCCGCGAGACCACCGCCATGTGGGGCAGCCGCTCGGCCATTGTGCTCGACGGCGGGTCCGGAGGCCGTGGGGTCACCCCGCCGATCGGCTGGCTGGAGGACTACTGGATGGGCCGATACTACGGCATGATCGAGGCCCCAACCACCAAAGACCCAAAGCTCCTGCGCCCGGATAACATGCCCAAACTGCCGAAGGTCGCAGAGCCGTACAAGGGCCCGGCGAGACCGTAGGTAACCGTGGCCCCTTGGCTCTTGTCGGATAGTGGCCCGCCCAGGATGCCCATGAGGTCCGCTCTGCAGATAACCGAGCGCCTCAGAAGCTCCTGGGCGAGCTGATCGGGGCATGTCGGCTTTTTCGAGAGCCCGCTGACGTTAGGGCAGGGGCTTCAGGGCGCTGTCCAGCTCCAGACCTTCGGCGCATCCGGGAAGGCAAGCGCATCGAAGTGCCGGGACACGGCTTTGCCGAAGAACTGCACATCGCAGAAGTCGAGCAGCGTCTCGAAATCCGCCAGTCCGTGCTCATGTTTGCCGGGGCGGAAGCGGATGCCGACCCGATCGGGCACGCCGAGCCATGCATAGACCTCTTTGGCCGCCTGATACGTCTGCTGCGTCCCCTTCGGATTGGCCCAGAGGTCGCCCAGGGCCTCGGTGCTCAGCAGCGCGCGAGGAGCGACGCATGCCTTGAGCGTGTGCTGGTCGAAGGGCAGCCGCTGGACGTTGCCGACATAGTCCGCAAACCGCTCGTGGAACCAGTAGGGGAAGCGCTGGACGATGGCCTCCAGCGTCTCGCACTTGTCATCGTAGAAGCGGTAGTTCCCCGCTCCGCCGCATCCGGAGTTGTTGGGGGCGGTCACGGCAATGCGCTCGTCGGTCGCACCGGCGAGGAGCGCGCATTTGCCGCCGCGCGAATGGCCCGTCACCGCCACCCGCTTGCCGTCAACCTCGGGCAGCGTCAGCAGGTAATCGAGCGTTCTGTGGAAGCCCCATGCCCAGGCCGAGAGACGCCCGCCGTCATACTCGGGCCAGGCTTCGTAGACGCCCTTGCGATCGGCGCTGTCGGGACCCACCTGCTCCCGGTTGAACGCCGCGAGGATGTAGCCGCGCTTGAGCATCAGGGTAACGAACGCGTCGTTCAGCCGATCCCACCCCAGGTCGCCATCGAGGATCACCGGGAACGGCCCCTTGCCCGCCGGTATCGCCAGCATGAGCCGCACCTTGACCACGCCATGCGGCCCCATGCTGAGCGTCACATCCCGAACCTCGCCGAGGCCATCCGGCGCTGCGCGCTGCCCCACGATGTCGCCCGTGACCTTCGATCCCTTCGGCGGCAGAGGGCCGTACTGATGGTGCAGGATCGTCTCCAACAGGCGTCTGCGTTGGGCCGGCCACTCACGCCGAGAGCGCACCCGCGTTCCGTCAGGTTTCAGGAACGGGTCGGGCAGCTCGGCAACGACCTGCCCACCGGCAACCGCCACCATCATTGCGAGCAGCATCACACCCTCCTTCCATAGGTCCCATAGGTCCCATTCGTCCCATAGGTCCCATTACCCATGTTTCCTACGGTTCCTTGTCCTTGCTGCGCGCCTGCAGGCGCGCCGCCGTCATCCGCTCTCGGACGCCGCCGTCGCGCAAGAAAGCCGCTTCCTGTTGGCGTATCTGCCGATCGAGCAGAAAGCTGGCCTGATGGATGAGACAGATCATCGTGTTCGCCGCGATCTCAGCGCTTGCCTTCTCCACGAACTTCGCATACGTCTCATACGTCACATCGGGTCCCATTGCCAATCGGCGCACCTTCTCGGCTCTCGGGTCCTCCTTGGCCCAGAGCGCCAATCCCCGCACCCTGACGAAATCCCTGTAGTCCTCCAGCAGCTCCTCAAGGCTCGCGCGGGCCACATTGGTCAGCTTGATCTCCGTCGCGCTCGAAGCGCCCGCGGCCATGCTCCCCTCGACAATGTTCTGCTTGCCCGACCGTGCCGCCTGGATCATCTGATCCCGAGTGCGATCACCCCGCTCGATGAACCGCTCGCAGAACCGCACCGTGCCATCGTAGATGATGACGGCCTTCCGGTACGAAGCCAGTTGCGCATAGCCACCATGCGGCGGAATGAACCCCTCAGGCATCTCTCTATCCTTTCATTCGTCCCATTCGTCCCATTCGTCCCATTCGTCCCATTCGTCCCATTCGTCCC
>DYKI01000186.1 GCA_020722705.1 Chthonomonas calidirosea
CGCCCTCCACCAGAACCTCAAGTGCCCTCGGATGGACGCGGCGCGGATGGGACATACGGTGTCAACATGGCGGGGTTCATAACCCCCGCCGAACATCGGGGTGATCAGCTTGAGCTGCAGGGTGATGGTCTCACGGCCTGGCGGGTCGTGCCAGGTCGGTGGGTCAGGCGCCTTGCGCGGCATGCGGAAGCCTCCTTTCTGCGCGTGACGAGCTGACGAACGAACGGAAGACGCTGCCGGGCTGCCGGCGCGTGAGGGATGTGAATGGCATGGGCACCTCCTCTGTAGTTGTGGGCCGCACCGTTGCGGCCAAGCGTTGCTGTTCGGGTTATTCCATTCCGGCGGGCCATCGGCGATGATGGAGCCCGCTAAGGGTCAGTCAAATGCTCAGGTTGTCGGGAATGCGGCAGGGCGAAGCTGCGCGGGGCGCGCCTGCTCAGGTACTCGCGCTCGATGCAGGATTCCGGAATCCGCGGGCACGAAGCCCGCGAGGCAACCCCGCAGGATGCGGGCATTCAGGGGCTGCAGCGCCAATGCCTACTTGCCCCTGGGCTTGTCTTCTCCATCCGGCTTGGCGTCACCCTGATCGTCTGGCTGCCTGGCGCGGCGCGCGCGCTCCTCGAGCTCGGCGAGGAGGCGACGCATCAGTGCGAGGTCGTCCTCACTCGGAACAGGCATGTCCTGATCAATGACGTCTTTGGCCTTCTTGGCTCCGTCAACGACGGCCTGAAGGGCAGCGCCATAAGTCGCGATGGCCCAGTTGATCGCCTCCATGCTGCGCTTGAACTGCTCGAAGCTGAGGTCGTTCTCGTCAATGGGCATGGACACCTGGACGCTGACGGCGCCTATGGCGGGCTCGTAGGACCACCATGCGAGGACGGACTTGCCGTTGATTGCCGCCAATGCGAGCGTGAGCTCATGCAGACATGTCTCGGGGGTCTCCTCGGTCGAGACCATGACGACTCCCGGCGCCATGATGCGCAGGGCGCCCTTCTCGACCATCGGGTCAATGATGATGTGGTGCCCCTTGCCTTCGCTGTCGCGGTAGCCGGTGTTGATCAATCCTTCACGTTCGCCGGGTTCGTCTTTCAACTGATAGTGCGGCCAACCCATCTCTTCCAGATGCTGCCTCAGAACTTCCAGTGTTACCGATGTGCCCATCTCTACTCCTCCTTTCGTGTGGTTTGTTTGCTGCTCTTTCGGATGGTGGCCTGCAGGTTCTCCCCGGCGGGTGCGATGAGCACGCGCAGCCGCGTCGACTCGTTCCCGAGTGTCAGGATGGCATCCCCGACTTTGCGGTAGACTTCGTCTTCGCCATGCCCGGGGTGGGCCTCGCCGCGCCGCACTTGCTCGATCCACTCGGCCATGCCGTCGCCCCATTCGATGCTGATGCCCTGCTGCCTGTAGCGCTCGATCAGCCCGTTCAGAAGGTCCGAGTGCATGGGGTCCGCGGCCATTTCGTTGTTCTGGACGCCGGTTTCCGTCGCGATGATGGTGCACAGGCGGGCAATGGCAGGCGGGACGCCCTCCGCAGCCACCGCCGGTTCGGCGCGTCTGGCAGCCCCTGGTCGAAGACCGATGGCGTCTCTATGGTGAGCCTCGCGGCTCCTGTCGGCCGTCATCAGCGCCACGCAGTCGCACAGTCTGATCTCGCGCCCGGTTCCGTCCATGATCATGCCGGCATGGATGGCCGATGCCACCGCCGAGGCGATCGCCTGATGGCACAGGTCTATGTCGTGCAGCACGAGCACGCTCCGGGGATACTGAATGAGCGTATGGATCGGCAAGGTTTCGCCGTGGCCGACGTAGCCGGGCGGTGAGCCGATGAGACGTGCCACATCGGCCGGATGGGTCATCCCGCTGAGTTCCAGCACGACGACGCGTTCCGGCGAACCGGCAAGCGCATCGGCGATGACTGCGGCCAGTGCGTGGGCGTTCTCCGAGGCTGCCCCCTGAAGCAGAATGACGGCGTTGGGCCTCTCGGGCAGCCGATCGAGACCCGATGTCGCCACGCGCAACTGCACGATCAGCTCGTCGAGGTCGTGATGGTTCAGCAGTCCCTGTGTCTCGACAGTGCGCCTGAGGTCCTCGATCCTCGACCTGATGTCGGTCGGCGCGCCCGTCAGCCGCTGAACGATCGCAGCGACGTCGCGCGGGTACACGTGGTCGCGACCGGCGGCCACGCAGTGGGCGACTGTCTGGTCGAGAACGTCAACTGCCTTGGACGGGAAATGCCGGTTGGGCATGCTCTCGGCTGCCAGCGCGATGATGCGGCGGAGGGCGGCATCCCTGACGGCAACATGCCGTTCACGCTCGAGCCTTCCTCGATGCGCTTTCAGCACTTCGAACGTCTCGGCGGGGCCAAGCTCCGCGACACGGATGGGCTGGAACCGCCGTTCGAGCGCCGTATCCTGTTCGATGTGTATGCGATACTCGTGATCGGTCGTCGCGGCGATGCACGCGATGTCCCCACGAGCAAGCGCAGGCTTGAGCAATGTCACCAGATCCTGAGCCGGTCCGGAGCCCCCGCCGATGAGCGCGTGAGCTTCGTCCACAAAGAGGACGACATCGGGTGCGGACGCCTCTGCGATGACTGCGCGCACGCGATCTATGTACTCGGGCAGGGTCTGGGTTCCGGCCAGAAGCAGCGGCGGCTGGAGCGAATAGATCGTGACGTCGCGCAGCAAGCGTGGCACATCGCCCTGCACAATCCGCTGGGCCAGGCCCTCGACGATGGCCGTCTTGCCCACTCCTGCGGGACCGACCAGGGCCGGATTGCGAATGTTGACCCGGCACAGGGTCTCGATCACCATCTCGATCTCGCGGTCGCGGCCCACAATGGGCGGGAGCTTGCCGGATCGGGCGGCTGCAGTGAGGTCAAGCGTGAACTGATCGAGGGCGGCGCGGCGTGCCGGTCTCCGCGTCAGGGCCGGGGCCGGGGTCCCGTCGGATGGCGGGCTCGGGGCGGGCTCGGGGGATGGTTCGCTCGCGAGGAGTTCCCGACAGAGAGCCGCCACCACGCCTGCGAGGTCCGTCGGCTCAGGATGATCGCGGCCGCCTGCGCGCGCAGCCTCGACAGCCTTCGTGATTGCGTCGGCCGTGCTCAGCTCCGGACCGGGCTTGCCGGCCGCAAGCCATACTCGCAGCCGGCGCCTCAGATCCGGGAGACTGAGACCCGGCCCCAGCTCTTTGGCGAGATCGGGCGACTGCTCGATGATGGCCAGCGCCCAGTGAGCTGCGCACGACTTCGAACCCTTCGGGACTTTGTGGGCCACAGCCGCCACTATCGGCTGCAACTCCTGCGGGATGCTCACTCCTGAACCTGAATCCTCGTCAACCACAGCGCGAACCTCCTGGCTGCTGCCAATGAACCCCGAACGGTGTTGCGTTTATTCGCCATCCCGTCCGCCCTCTCCTTCTTGTGCTGCGAAGAAAGTTACCCATTTCCGGCGAGTCGTCCTCCATTTCCGCCCGACGATATGCGCCTCCCGCCGTTCCTCAGACCATCCGGGAAGCGCAGGACCGGCTTTCCCTGCCCCAGAATCCATCGTCGGAGCATACCGCAATCATTGCCGTCGGCCCTGCCCGGCGAACGGCCATAATGACGCATACTCCGCCGGAGGATCATGCCATGCCAGTGCTCTACATTGACGAACAGGGAGCCGAGATCCATCGCTCGGGAGCGCGCCTGATCATCCGAAAAGACGGCGAGCAGATCGGCGCCGTGCGCATGCGCGATATCGAGCGGCTGGTGCTCTTCGGCCCCATTGACTTCACCACACAGGCCATGCATGCGCTGCTCGATGCGGGCATCGAGACCGACTTCCTCAGCGCCGACGGCCGCTGCCGGGGGCGTCTCCAACCCCCCGAGGGCAAGAACGTGCTCTTGCGCCGCGCCCAGTACCGCCGCGCCGACGACCCGGCCTTCTGTCTCAGTATGGCCCGCAGCATCCTCGCCGCCAAGCTCGCCAACTGCCGCTATGTAATCCTGCGCCACCATCGCAACCACCCCAACCCGGCGCTCCAATCGGCTGCCGATGAGATAGGAGCATTCGCCGAGCAGATCGCCGTTCAGCCCGACATCCCGGCTTGCATGGGCATCGAGGGTACCGCCGCGCGCACCTATTTCACCGCCCTCGGCGCCATGGTCCGACGCGAGTTTGCCTTCACCGAACGGAGCCGCCGACCTCCGCGCGACCCCGTTAACGCTCTGCTCAGCTTCGGCTATGCCCTGCTCACCGGCGAGATCACGGGAGCGCTCTTTGCCCATGGGCTCGATCCCGATGCCGGCTTCGTCCACTCCATCCAGTACGGACGCCCCTCCCTCGCACTGGACATCCTTGAAGAGTTCAGGCCCGTCGTCGCCGATCGCGTCGCGCTCAGCCTTATCAACAACGCCGTGCTCCAGGCCGAGCACTTCGAGCCCACCGACGACGGCGGCGTTCGCATGAGCGAAGAGGGACGCACCCGCTACCTCAAGGCCTATCACGAGATCATGACCGCCGAGGTCAAAGACCGACGGGCCGACGGGGCCACCTCGTTTCGGGCAGCCCTGCGCACCCAGTCGGCCCGCATGCGCTCGGCCGTCATGGGCGAAGCGCCCTACAATCCCTACACGCCGAGATGAGAAGTCGCCCATCGGACACATCCGACCTGTCGGACCTGTCGGACCTCTCCGATTCGTCCGACGAACCGCATGAGGAGCCCATCCAACCATGAACCGAAAACTCCATATCATCGCTTATGACATCACCGAGGATAGCCCGCGCACGAAGCTGGCGAAGTTCCTGCTCGATTTCGGCGACAGGGTCCAGCACAGCGTCTTCGAAGCCGATCTGGAGCCCGAAGACGTCGAGCGCATCCTGGCCAGGGCCGAGACGCTCATCGAGCCCACAGACAGCGTGCGCATCTACCCGCTCTGCGCCGATTGCGCCGAGAAAGTCCGCACCCTCGGCCGCAAAGGACCCGTGGACCTCGCCGACCTGACCATCGTGTGAAGCGAAGGGGCAGCGCCTCCGCCCTGTCCGCCCTGTCCGAGCTGCGCTGCTCCCCGCTCATCTCGGGTATCATCCTTGAGCCGACGGCCACGGCGAAGGCCGATCCGGCTGCCGCTAACCCCTTGCAGCGCCCCGAACACGGGGAGGTTAGCGGCACGATTCACGCTCGAAAGGAGTCAGGTACTTGACACAGCGGCGTTGGACGTGCTACCTTAGCGGCGTTGATCGTGACTTCCGAGAGGAAGGGTCAGAACTGACCACAATGCCGTTCAGGCATTGAAACCAGAAATATATTTAGTTTTAGGATAATGAGTATCCCAGGTAACCCAGGCCGCCAGACGCATAACAAGTTCTGTATAAATATCATCATCACTAGCTTGGTAGTCCTTTTTTTGTCGTTGGGCCGCCACAAAAATAAATTCTCGATTTGCCAAGAACCGTTTTAGCTTTTCATTATTAGACTCAGGCCAATTTGCCTGATCAGTAGAGTAGCTTTTATCGGTAATACCCATTTACCTCTCCAGATACGTAGTTTATTC
>DYKI01000187.1 GCA_020722705.1 Chthonomonas calidirosea
ACCTTCACCGACGCGATGCGGCAGACGCGATCCGCGACGAAGATGCGGAAGTCGGAGCCGGCGTTCTGGCGGTTGCCGAGGTAGGGACGGTCGGCAACGAAGGTGATGACTGTCCAGTCGCCATCGCGCTTGACGGCCGAGGGCGCGACTTCGCGGTAGCGGTTGGCCGTCTCGGGCGGACCCTCGGCGTCGTACTGCAGGCGCATGCCGTCGGTCGGTCCGTCGGCGGCCAGACGGGCCTCTATCGCCATGCGGGTGGGGCCTCCTCTGAAGGCGACGCGGTCGTCGAGATCGAGATAGAGGTAACGATTGCGCTCCGGGGTGCGGTTGACGACGCAGGGCACATCGGCGTGGGTTGCGGCGACCCAGATTCCGTCGCGCGGCGTCTTGAGCGTCAGGCCATCGAAATGCGCTCCGGGGCCGAATCGGATGGAGACCGCCGATCGCCGGACCACGCGGGTCAGGCCGGCCAGCGCCTTCTTCACGGCGACAGGCGCGGTCGAGCCGCGCACCGTGAGCAGGACGACCCAGTCGCGCCTATCGGGGCACGCAAGCCGGACCCGACGCGATGTCGTGATGCCGCCTCCGGAGATGCACTGACCCGTTGACGGACTGATCCACAGCACCTCGCAGCGCGGATAACAGCCGCTCAGGTCGGCTTCCAGCGCCTCATTGTCCGGCAGATACGCCAGCGCGGCATGCCGATCCTCGGTCATCGCCATGGCCATGAGCCTGGCACGGTCTGCGGGCTGATTGGCTATGCGCTGCGGCACAGGCTCCAGCTTCCACCACGGGAGCGCACGCAGCGCTCGGGCCATCAGGCTGACCTGGTCGCTGGATGGTGGGCTCATCTTCGCCATGACATCCGGCGCCCACTCGTACACCTCATTGATGCCCGCCGTATAGCCGACCGCGCCCGACAGCATGCTCAGCCAAGCCGTTCGCCGCACATCATAGGGGCCGCCCAGGTCGCCCTCGTAGATTGCTTCGCCATTGACGATCGGCTTGCGCGGCTTCAGGGTCAGTATCTCGGCAGGCATGGCCGTCGCCCGCAGCGATTGGCGTCCGGCATCACCGCCGTTGTGGCCGCTCTGGTACATGTCGAACGACAACCAGCCCTCACCGTGGAAACGCGGCCCGACGCCGGTGCCCATGTGCATGGTGATCAGGCTTGACGGCGCCGCCTCGCGGATGGCCCGGGCTGCCGCGAGCGTCTGTGGCTCCCGAATGCCGCTGTCGAAGCTCGGCGAGAAGATCACGGCGAACGAGCCGTAGCGTGATGCGATGTAGCGGCTGAAGACGGCGACCTGATCGGGCGGCGGATAACGGTAGGGCGTCTCCATGAGCCCGACCAGAACCACCACCAGACCGCTGTCGTTGGCAATGGCCAGCAGGCGGTCCAGGTTGCGGAAGTAGGCGGGATTGGGCCTGGTGATATCGGGCAGCCTGGACAGGAACGGCGCGATGCCCCGGCGCGAATGCTCCAGCGCCCAGTCCGGCCCGATGGATGTCTGCAGAATCGAATAGCCTCTCGCGGCCCTGTCGGCAACGTAGCGCCTCCATTCGGTCTCCGTGGCGTGCACGGGCGCGGCCCAGCAAGTGTCGCCGATCCACAGGAACGGAGTGCCGTCGGCGTGGACGAGCAGCCTGCCGTCACGGGATGCGCGCAAATGCCCGCGAAGGAACAGTCGGTTCGTGCCCGTGGGCGGCCTGACAAGAACGACGCCCGAACGTCCGTGCAGTCCGGCGTTGGAGGCGTCCGAGCATGTGGCGCTCCACCTCCATCGGCCCTCCGACGGAAAGGCGCACCGGATCAGGAATCGCCGCTCGCCGTCCCAGAATCCGAGGCCATCCAACACTTTGCCGCCAGGTCCATCGAAGCGCACGCTCACCCGAACATCGGTGACCGGATTGGCATAGTCACGATCGGACGTTAGGACCTGCTCCCAACGCTGCCAGACGCTCGTGTCGGCCCGCACGGCGCTCCCGCCCGATACACCCCAGAGCGATGCCGACAGCGCCATCATGGCTCGCAGCATGGCTTGTTTGCTGACGATCACACCGTCCTCCTTCCGGGCATCGTCGCCCGGACTGGCAAAGCGCCCTTCGCCTCAGTATAATGCGCCCATGATCCCGCTATTCCTTACCGTCACGGTTATGGCCGAGGCTCCGCCCGCCATAACGATACCGACTCAGGCTGCGCGAAGCCGGTTCCAGATAACCGCGTTCCGCAAGCCGGACAGCTTCCATTGGCCCGGGCATATGTGGATATGGAACGATCGGCTTGACGTGGCCGAGCTCCAGCGCCAGCTTGCCGACATGGCGGCGCACGGCGCGCTCAGCCCCATGCCCCTGCCCGAGCCGAAGGAGTTCCGGCCCACGAACATGCCCACGCGCATGGAGCCCGATTACCTGACGCCGGAGTTCTTCGTCGTGGTCCGCGAAGTGGCCGACGAGTCGCGCAAGCTCGGCCTTCGCCTGTGGCTCTACGATGAGGGCGGATGGCCGTCGGGGAACGCATGCGGGCGGCTGGTGAAGACTCATCCCGAGTTCGGACGCCAGTCGCTCCGGCGCTCGGAAAGGCGGCTCGAAGCGAACACCGGCGTGACCGCTCCAGCCGACTGCCTGGCTGCGTTTATCGTTGCGCCCGACGGCGCCTATCGGCGTCTCCAACCGGGTGAGACCGCATCCGCATCAACTCCGGGTTCCCGTCTCGTGACGTTCACGCTCGCCAGAAACGGATGGCACGCCGACCTCATGAACCCGGCAGCGACCGACGCCTTCATCGCCATGACCCACGAGGGATACCGCAGGGCTGCAGGCAGCCACTTCGGCACGACGATCCCGGCCATCTTCACCGACGAGCCGAACATGGGCGACATGCCGTGGACCGAGGGGATGTCCGAGGCGTTTCGGCGCGACAAGGGCTATGACCTCACCGATCGCCTGCCGTCGCTCTATGAAGGCCAACGGCCCGAGGACGCGCAGGTGCGCATAGACTACTTCGACTGGTGGTCGGCCCGATTTGCCTCGGCCTACTTCGGTCGCTGCCGTGACTGGTGCCGCAGGGCGGGCATTCGTTTTTCCGGTCACCTCAACGGCGAAGACGAAACCCTGGGCGCGCGCAAGCACGGCTTCGGCAACGCCATGCGCATGATGCGGCAAATGGACATTCCGGGCGTGGATGCCATCTGGCGCCAGCTCTGGCCCGGCAAACGCAATCACCATTTCCCCAGGTTCGCCTCGTCCGTGGCGCATCAGCAAGGGCTTGACTGGGCCATCACCGAGTCGTTCGCCGTCTACGGATCGGGTCTGTCGCCCGAGCACATGAAGTGGATCGTGGACTACCAGTTCGTGCGCGGCATCAACCTCCTGGACATGATCGGCTATCCGTACTCGGTTTCGGACTGGATGGTGACCGGCGAGCGCCCCAACTTCCATCCTCAGAACCCGCTCTGGGACGCCATGCCGGAGTTTCATGCCTATGTTGCACGGCTCTCGTATGCGCTGACACTCGGCAAGCCGCGCATCCATACGGCTCTCCACTTCCCCATCAGAGACATCTGGGCCGGCGGGAACGACGCCCAAGCCGTCGCCGACGCTCATGATCGGGCCGCGCAGACGCTGCACGAGCGCCAGTGCGATTTTGACCTGATTGACGACGAGATCATTGCCGCGCCCACGACGCAGGTTGAGAACGGCATGCTCCATGTCGGGCCGATGACCTACAACACAGTCGTGATCACCCGGCAGTCATGGATGCTGCAGGCAGCCCGCAAGAGGCTGGAGGAGTTTGCGCGTGGAGGAGGCAGGCTTATCGCGCTGGATGCGGAGGGGGCCGCGAACCTGCCCACGGGCGCACGAGCTGCCACGCCGGATCAGCTTGCCGATTGGCTGCGTCCCCTGGTGCGCCTGTCTGCGCCGTGTCCGGATCTGAGAGTGAGCGTGCGGGACACGGACTCGGCCGCCATCTACTTCCTGACCAACGAGGGTGTGCGCCCCGTGGACACGCTCGTGGAGATTCCGGAGGTTTCACCGTGTGTGCAGTTGGACCCTGAAACGGGCAGAGCCGTGGGCATCGCCGGAGCCCGGCGCTCCAGCGGCGGCACGACCCTCCGCATTCGCCTGCCATTCGCGGGTTCCGTCCTGATCATGTTCGGCAAGGGGCTTCCGCGCCCATCGGTCGCGGAGCCCGGTGCCGGAGACCTCCTGGCCGACATCGGCGGCCCGTGGACGCTAAGCCCCGTGCGGTCCTTCGTCGTAGGGGCCGACACGATCCACATTGTGCGAACCGGGCTTCCGCCTGCCGTCGCGGCAGACGCTCCGCCGCCCATGACCGCGCTTGGCGAAGCGTTCTCGGGCGACGCCGCCTATGAATGTCATTTCTCATTGACCGATCAAGAGGCTCGCGATGCCGAATGGCTCGATCTCGGCGAGGTTCGGTACGCCTGCCGCGTGGAGTTGAACGGACGGGAGATCGGCAAGCGGCTCTGGCAGCCCTGGCGCGTCAACGTGCGCGGCGAGGTCAGGCCCGGCGAAAACCACCTGCGCGTGATCGTGACGAACACGCTGTCCAATCAGTACATCCACAACCGGGCCTATGAGCGCTGGACGCCCGCCCAGTTGGGGCCGTATCACCCACGGGCGCTGGAGTTCGAGAAGGACTCGCTGGAGGCCGGGCTCAGGGGACCGGTGCGTCTGCTGAAGCGCGGAGACTGACCGGGACGCCCGCAACCGGCGTGATCGCTTCGAGCTTTCTTGCGGCTGTTCCAGGAGAGCGGGCAGGCGGAATGAGCGGGACCATGCAGCCGGCGACGCCACGCGAAAGGAACAGCGTCGCTGTGCGGCGGAATGCGGCGATGACGGCCAACCTATAGGAGCTTGGCCGGGAGGATTGACGAGGCGCGGGATGGCAAGTTGAAAAGGGGTCCTGCGTGTCGGTTTGCGCCACGGCGCACAAATCCGGCTGCTGTTAGGGTAAGACGACCTCAACGACAAGAGCAGGGTCTTTGGCGCGAAGACCGCGGGGAATGCCAACTGGGCGGGTGGAGCCGATGATTGAGTCAAGGAGAAGGTGATGGCACGAGAAAGGTCAACCGAGAACAAACGCCCGATCGAATCGTACGAGCATCGGGACAAGCGCCGCGTCAACAACCCGCCCGTGGGGCTGGTGACGCCGGACACCGACCCGGACGCGGGAGCGAAGAAGACCTACGCCTACGACCAGCACCTGGACCCGCAGCTTCAGTGGGCGGGCAAGGCGGAGCATACCTCGTTCGATGTGCCCACCGTCTCACTGCACGTCCACGAGCGCATTGAGCCGGAGACCATCATTGAACCCGTGCGCAAGCCGAGAGCCGGCGCCATCCAGCCGTCTCTGCCGTTCTTCGAAGAGGAACGCCAGGAGCCGTTGCGCGACGCCATCGAGTTCTACCAGCACGCCCACGGCTGGAGCAACCGGCTGGTGGCGGGCGACAGCCTGCTGGTGATG
>DYKI01000188.1 GCA_020722705.1 Chthonomonas calidirosea
CACGTGCCGCGCGCGGGAGAGGCTGGGTGAGGGATGAATGGCGACGCCCCCCTCCCCCTTGCCCCCGCCCGCCGGAGGGGGCGGGGGTAACGACGCGCCCGCCCCTGGGTTTCGATACGCCCGGCTGTCCCGTTCATCTCCATCCCATGCGGCGCCGATCGAGCGCCCGCTGACGCCGAACCGTTTCGCGGCAGGCATCCGAGCCGCATGTCCGCTCGGAACCGTCATCCCACAGCGGCTTGGCGCAGACCATGCACCTGCGACCGCTCCGGTACCCGCCGCGTGAGCTGGAAGGCGGCCTGTAGATGGAACGCCGAATGAACGCGCCAAAGGGCTCGGGACCCATTAGCCAGCACCGCAGGAGGGCTGACCGCAGAACGCGGCATGCGGTGGCAGGCGAAACGCCGAGGGCGGCAGCGATCTCGCGGACCCCGTTGCCGTCAACCCACATAGTGTAGACGCATCTCTGGTAGTCCGACAGCGGGCTCATGGAGCCGATGAAGCGCAGATCGGCGACAACTTCGGTCTTCGACGGTGGTTCCAGGACGTCGTCAATGGAAACCGACTCGCGTCGGGACCTGCGCTGAACCTGTCTCGCGCTCAGAATGCGGCTGTCACGGCACGGTGACTTCCGCAAGATGCGGTCGGCGCGGCGTTCGAGCGCGAGCGCTTCGGGACGACAGTGCGTACGTGACATGGGCAACGACCTCCTGAACCGACGGCTAGAATGTAGACGCCCGTATACTCGAATGTCGCTTGCCAATACCGGAAGGCCCGCGTCGGAAAAACGCTTGTGGGACGCCCCGACCTTCCGCGAGGTACACTGGCCGGAACAGGAATGGAAGTCACACCCCAAGCGGGAGGGAGCATGATGCCACGTGCGATCGTGACCGACGACGGCGCCGGCTGTCGTTTCGTCGAGTACGAACTGCCCGAACCCCATGGCGACGAGGTTCGCGTCCGTGTGGACTTTGCCGCGCCCAAGCACGGCACGGAGCTGCATGCGCTGGCGGGCAGCGCCTTCGATCGGAAGCTTTGGGACCCCGAGCTGCGCATGTTCCTTCCGCGCGAGGACGACGGCAGCGTCGGGGGAGGTCACATTGGCGGCCGACCCATCGGCAACATGATCGTCGGCACCATCGAGCGTGCGGGACCCGATGCGCGCCGATTCAAGCCGGGCGACCGCGTGTTCGCCTACGGTCCGATCCGCGAGGTGCACCAGGCATCTGAAGCAACCCTCTGGCCGGTCGGCGAGCTGACCGATCCCGACTGCGTCTGCGTGGATCCGGCGCATGTGGCATTCGTCGCGGTTCGCGACGGCAACATCCGCATCGGCGACACCGTTGCGGTGTACGGTCTGGGCGCAATCGGGCTCATGGCCGTCCAGATCGCTCGGTCAGGCGGCGCGCGCAGGGTCTATGCGGTGGACCCCATCGCGCTTCGGCGCGAACGCGCCGTCGAGCTCGGGGCCGATGCGGCCTTCGACCCGCGCTCGTGCGATGCAGCGTTGGAGATCAAGATGGCCACCGGCAAAGCGGGCGTTGATGTGTCCATCGAGACATCGGGCAGCGGGGCCGCACTCCACGACGCTATCCGCTGCATCCGTCAGTGTGGTACAGTTGTGCATGTCCCGTGGGGTCCGCACGATTGCACGGCGCTCCACCTCGATGAGGAGTTCCACCTGAACCGGCCGACCATTGTGGGCAGTCAGGCCTGGGCGGGCTGGGGCTGCGCCGACCGTTCTTATCCTCTTTGGACCCATGAGCGGGCATTCGAGGCGACGATCGAGCTGTTCCGTGCGCGGCTGATTGCCGGGAACCTTGTGGTTGAGCCGGTCGTCTCATTCGAAGAGGCCCCTGCGGGTCTCGCGGCGATGTTTGATGCGCCCGAGAGCACAGTCAAGGTGGGGGTCGCCATGCGCCGATGCGGATAGGGCATCGGGAACGTTGCGAGGCCAGTCCCGTATAGGGAATGGCGAGAGTATAAAACTCGGCGGGTCCGAAAGAACGCGACTGTATACTGTACTAATGTGTGGATCGGACCCCACTATATGGATATCGGCCCGTCCGTCCATAAGACTGGGAGGTACTGACTTGGCAGTTACACGAAGGGTTTCGCTGTTCACTCTCCTGGCGGTTCTGGGCGCTATGTGCGTCGGGGCCGCATCGGCAGACACTCCTGCCCTCAACTTCAGCAACTACTCGACGGTACAATCAGGCAGCTTCGTTGTCGGATGGGAGTTCGACGTTCTTAGCCCGGTAACGGTCACCGGCCTGGGTATGTTCGAGTACTCCGGCTTGAGCCAACAGGGACACGATGTTGCCATCTTCGACCCGAGCATGAACCTGGTTGCGAGCACCAAGGTGTTTTCATCGGATCCTCTCAGCGGCTTATTCCGCTTCCAGGCCCTGACGACCCCCGTAACTCTCATGCCCGGCAGCGGGTACCGGATTGCGGGCGTCGCGCTCAGCGAGTACTACGCCTACGGCGTTTCGACGCCTCCGACGGGCTGGACAGTTGATCCGCGCATCAGCTACGTCGGTGATCGCTATGCCGTCGGCGACACGATGGCCTATCCAACGCTGGAATATCCCACGATTGCCTACGGGTTGTTCGGTCCCAATATGACCTTGCGCGACCCGGACGTCGTTCCGGAGCCCGCTCTGCTTCAGTTGCCGGCCCTTCTGGGCCTCAGCGGCATCGCCTGGTGGCGCCGACGACGGACCTGATACCCCGCTAACCGCATCCCTGTCCCCACGCGTGTACGCGTGGGTGGGGACTTCACCGGATCCCGTCAACAACTGACGGGGCGACGTCTGTTGACGTCGCCCCATGGTTTTGTCTGCCACAGTCGCCGGAGGGCGCCTTTGTGTCGTTGACAGGCGCGGTTTCAAGCGCATGGGGTCAGGTTGATCGCGTCCGGCGGTTCAGTGGCCTGGCGCCAACCAGAACCCCGCGCATACGACTCCGGGCGTCCACGCCGGGCGCAACGAAACCCAGGACGCACGACCCCGCCATGGGTTCGTACTGAGCGCGCCGTCTACCCGCCCTGGATTGCGGTACGAGGCCCGCGAAGGATGCAGCCCTTCGATGCGATGTTCCTTCGACCGTCGTGGTCTCTGGTGCGCACGGGCCTCCACTCAATCCCCGGCGGAAAGGCCGCACAACGCTCGATGCACGAAGGCGTGGTCTCAACCATGGGGCCGCAGCACCATTCCGACAGTATTTCCGGAATCTTCCTGCAGAGCCGAGTTATACAACGCTTCTTTAACGGTAGGTTCGTAGACTGGCACTGGGACCGGATAGGGTCGCGCGCCCTGGTGAACGGCAATGCCGCCCTGCCAGGGTTCCTCCCGCGCTTGTGCCCACGTCCGGGGAGCTTACTGTGGAGTTGTCCCTCCTGCCGGCGCCCCGAGGACTGAACCCGCCTCGGGGCGCACCTTTCCCGACGCGCGTCCGAGCGGCTTGCTTAGCGTTGCCGGGCCGACCGCTTCAGGGCGTCAAGCGCCCGTCGGTGATGTGGTGAGGTGACGGCACCGCGAAGTATCGGGTCCCGAGTCTCCGCCAGGTGCCGGTACAGTCGTCCTGACAGCTCATCGCGAACGGCGGCATGGGCCGGATCCTCCGCGAGGTCGTTCTGTTCCCATGGATCGGCGACGAGGTCGAAAAGCTCGATGTGAGGATGGTAGGCCAGGGCATGGTTCGGCGGTGTGACCGTATCGGATCTTGGCCGCCATTGCTGTGACGGATCCATGAACGCCGGCGCCGTTGTGAAGTTGGCGATGAGCTTGTGCGTCTCGGTCCGGATGGCGCGCCGCGGGTCGTAGTAGTCGTGGTAGGTCATCTCTGTGAATACGGCGTCGTTCCTGCGATAGGCGCGTCCGTCAAGCAGCGGCGCAAATGAGCGGCCCTGCACCGTGGCCGGAGGGGTGAAGCCGGCAATCTCCGCGAGGGTCGGCAGCATGTCTATGTTTGAGATCATCTCGTGCCGCACGAGGCCGCCGTGCCATCCTGCCCTGCCGGGATAGCGCACGATGCAGGCGATGCTCGTGCCGGGATCATACAGGCTGCACTTGGCGCGCGGCATGGCGATCCCGTGATCGGTCGTGAAGACCACCAGCGTCTCATCCGTCAGACCCATCCGGTCGAGAGCGGCCAGCACACGCCCGAACTGCGTATCCATGTGGCGCACCGCTCCCTGCAGCCCGGCAAGCTCCTTGCGGCCAGGCGCGGTGTCCTTCAGGTATGGCGGCACATAGACGCCGAGCGAATCGTCCGGCTCCATGCCCGGACCGGGGAAGCCCTGATCGCGCGGAGCCTGCCCCGGCTCGTCGGGGATCGGAAGCCGGTGGGGTTCGATCGTGCCCACCCAGAGATAGAAGGGCTTGTCCGATTGGCGCAATCGTTCGAGCTCTGCGATGGCGGCTTCGGCGGCCTGAGCGGCCCACGGACCGGGCACATGCTTCTCGTACCCCCAACGCTCGGGGTTCAGGTGCGTTTCGTGAATCACGCCGACAGCGCAGGTGGCGTATCCGGCGTCTTTCAGCAGTTGAGCGAGGTGCTTCTCGCCCCGGTTCAGGTCCCAGGCGAAGTTCGCATGGCAAAGACCCATCACGCCGTTGCTGTGGGGATACCGGCCCGTAAAGAGCGACGCGCGCGAGGGGCTGCACGACGGCGCCGTGCAGAACGAACGCTCGAAACGCACCCCCTGGGCCGCGAACCCGTCAACGGCCGGCGTGCGCACCGTCGGAATGCCATAGCACCCGACATGCTGTCCGAGGTCGTGACAATGGAAGATAAGGATATTGGGGCGCTTGTCCGAGCGTGTGCCGCCTGCTGCGGCCTCCCCTGCCGATGCGACAGCCATGGCGCCTGCTCCCTTCACGAGCGCGCGTCGCGAAATCGTGTCCATTCCTCTCGGAACCGTCTCCGGATGTGCTGCCTGACGAGCGCGACCGGGCTTCATGGCCCATGCATTCGCCGCCCGGCAGTCTCGATCCTTCTGACTCGGACGCCGACCTCGGCCACGCGTCCAGGCCGATCGGGGCAGCCAACACAAAAGGCCGTCCCTGATCGCCAGGCACGGCCTCTTTACAGTGGAGCGGGAGACGGGTTTCGAACCCGCGACCTCCTCCTTGGCAAGGAGGCGCTCTACCACTGAGCTACTCCCGCATGCGGGGTTCGGCGAACCACCATGGGCGAGAGGAGATTCGAACTCCTACACCTTTCGGCACTGGTTCCTAAGACCAGCGTGTCTGCCATTCCACCACTCGCCCGCGACGGAATGGCCGCCGTCCCCATGGCACGATGATTATAGCACGGCTCCAGTTTCGGATGTCAAGCGGCGTTGGGCGGAGTAAAAGGCACGGCCCTGAGGCCCGGCGTTCGATCTTGCCCTCACCCTGGCCCTCTCCCGCACGCAGACGTTCGTGCA
>DYKI01000189.1 GCA_020722705.1 Chthonomonas calidirosea
CAAGTTGCAAGTTGCAAGTTACCTGTTTACGTGTGTACTTGTTTACGGGTTTACCTGCCCAACTCGAACACCGGGTACGACTCTCCCGTCACAATGCCCGCGTAGTTTTTCAAAACCTTCCTCGGGCCAAAAGCGGAGAGTTGCTTGAGTTGCGTATCGTTCAACGCGCCGAGTTGCCGCAGGATCTCCAGCGTCACCGCGGGGCGGACGCGGGCGCGCGAGACGAGTTTGTCGTCCATGCGGCCGGGGTCGCCATCGGTCACCTTGATGGCGATGCCGATACCGCGCTCCGAAATCACCCCGGGCAGGATGCCGATAATCTGGAATCCCTCCGCGCCGCGCTTGGTGATGATTTTTCCTTCGCCGATTTTCATCAACTCGCAATCGAACTCGCCGAAGTTGCTGATCATCTCGGAGTGTGCGGTCATGGCCGAGGTGATCTTTTTGCAGGCGGCGGCGCGCGCTTCGCTCAGTCCGCGCGGGTCGCAGAGACGCGCCATCGCCAGCGCGGAGTTGTGGAGCGGCACCGCGAAGTTGGGTGCGGAACAGCCGTCCACGCCGAGGGAGACGGCCTCAGGGGAGAGTCCGCACATTTCGGAGAAGGCCGCCAAAATGTCGCGTTGAATCGGGTGGTCGTTGGAAAGGTAGGTGTCGAGGGGCAGTCCGCGCATCTTGGCATGGGCCAGCATGGCGGTGTGTTTCCCCGAGCAGTTGTTGAAGTTGGCGGTGGGGCGGAGGTCGTTCTTGATGGTCAGCCGCAGCATGTCCGCGTCGCTGGGCAGGTGCGGGCCGCATTGCAGGTCCGATTCCCGGATGCCGATTTTGGCTTGCAGGGCCGCGACCGCATCGAGATGGAATTGGGCGGCTTCATGCGAGGCGCAGGAGAGCGCCAGTTCGCGCGGGGTGAATCCAAAATGCTCCACGCCGCCGCGTTCCACGAAGGGCAGCGCCTGGAACGGCTTGGCCGAGGAGCGTAAAAAGGCGACCGTGTCCGGGTCGCCGATGGAGTGGAGCAGTGTGTCTTGCGAGTCTACGACGGCGATGGAGCCGATGTGGGTGGACTCGATCACACCGCCCCGTTTGATTTCGAGAAGGGCTTCGTTATAAGACATGGTTATTCGTCGTCTGATCCGTTGATGGGGTGATAGTGGTGGACGTAGTAGTGGTGCAGCCCGTAGCGCAGGCGCTGGGCAAAGTGTTTCTGGCGGGCGGCAGGGACTTTGTAGCCGCCGAGCAGGTTCTCCACCAGGCGTTCGGTGGCTTCAGGCGCGGCGTTGCGGGCGGCCATTTTCTCGAGGCGGTCATGCAGGTGTTTGATGGTTTCGAGTTGGGTCTTGATGATCGCCGCGGTGACGACTCCGCCTCGTCCGCTGACAACGGTGTAGCCCTTGAAATCGGGGCCCATCAAAACTTTGAGAGAGTCGATCCATTGCGGCAGGTTGGCGTTGGAGAGGAAAGGCGGCTGGGATTTGAGCACCAGGTCGCCGACGAAGACGATCCGATCCGCGGGCAGAACGACCCAAATGGCGCCCGCGGCCGGGCCGGGACGGTGCATGAGGTGGATGGGATTCTCGCTCCAATACAGGACCATATCCTGCGTGAACGAGATCTCGGGCGGCGCCCAGCGGACGGAGCCGAGCCCGGGGATGGATTCCCAACTGGCGCCGGTCTCATCTCCCTGCGCCTTGAAGGTGGTGGGGCGGTTGCGGAAGACGTGGGCGGTCTTTTCGTGGGCGATGACGGTGCAATCCATGGAACGCGCGCCCAGCGTCCGGTCGGGGTGGGAATCGAGGTTGACCAGCAGGCGGTCGGAGCCCGCGCCCACGTTCATGAGCGAGGCGCGCCAGGTGCGGCTGTCATCGGGAGAGGGCGGAGCGTCGATCTGGATCAGTCCGCGCGGGGCGCTGATGGCGCCGAGTGTGACGCCCGGAAAGGAATCTTCAATGTAAACTCGGTTGGCAATGGATTGCATGGGTTCTCCAAAATTATGAGACGGGGGTCGTTACGATTTGCTGTGGATTGGCCAGCGGCAGGGTGAAACGGAAGGTCGTCCCTTTGCCGTCCTCGCTCTCCACCCAGATGCGGCCGCCGTGTCCCTGCACGGCGAGGCGGCAGAAGGCCAGTCCCACGCCCAGCCCGCCGCGTTTGTTCTTGCCGCGCAGGCGGGTGAACTTGTTGAAGATGCGTTCGCGGTCCGCGAGCGGGATGCCCGGGCCGTTGTCCTGCACCCATAATTGCAGCCACTCGCCGTCCCTCTGCGCGCCGACCTCGATGTTTCCCTCGGTGGGCGTGAACTTGATGGCGTTTTCCAGCAGGTTGACCAGCACGCGATGCACCATGCCCGAGTCCACCCACAGGAGGGGCAGGCACTCGGGCAGTTTGGAAACCAGGTTCTGGCGGCGTCCCTCCGCGGAGGGGGACACGTCATTGAACGCCTGCTGGACGAGGGCAATCGGGTCCACTACTTTCTGGTCCACCACGGGCTGACCGGCCTCCAGGCGATTCAGATCGAGCAGGGAATCCACCAGCCGCTGGATGCGCGCCGTGGAATTGGAGGCAATTTCGAGGATGGACAGTACCTGCGTATCCGATTTGCCCAGCAGGTTCGAAAGCACCTCGATGCTGGAGACGATGTTCGCCAGCGGCGAGCGCAGATCGTGATAGATCATGGAGATCAGGTCTTCGCGCAGGGCGTCCAAATCTTTGCGCTCGGTGATATCGCGCAGCAGCCACTGGATTGCATCGGACTGCTCGAACTCCACGCGTCGCACGTGGACCTCGACCGGGACGCTCCCGCCCGATTTCTGCCGCAGGGACGATTCGTAACTGCCTGGCTCGTTGCCGCGCAGGAATTCGAACTTCTGGCCGACGCGGGCCCAGTTGACATCGTGCAACTGGTCAATGGTCTGGGCGCGCAATTCTTCGTCGGTCAGGCCGCTCAACTGAACGGCTTGCCGGTTGGCTTCCAGAATTTTTCCGTTCCAGTCGGTGATGAGGATCGGGTCGATGCTGTCTTCGAACAGTTCGCGGTAACGCGCGTGCGCGGCGTCGAGACGTTCGTAGAACTGCGCGTTTTGGATGGTCGTCCCCGCGAGGCTGCCGAGGCCGGTCATCACCAGCAACGCATCGGGATCGAACGTCCCGCTGACGGGGTTGATGGCCTCGATCACGCCGATTACCCCGGTCTGGGTCTGGATGGGGGCGGCGGCCACCGCCCGGGTCTTGATGCCGCCAAATCGGTCCGCATCGGTGAAGCGCTTGTCCGCGTTGACGGAGGAAATGACCAGCCCGCGTCCTTCGCGCGCCACGAGGCCGATCAAACCCTTCCCCGCAGGCACGCGTCGGTTGATGATGTTGCCGGCGTTCTGTCCCGCGGCGGCGCGGAAGACCAGTTCACCGGTCTGCGAATCGGTCAGCGCCACGGCGGCGGTCTCCACCTGGAGGGCCTGCATGGCCTGGTTGAGGATGCGTTGCAGCACCTCTTCCATCCGCAGGGAGGTGTTGATGGCGGCCGCGCTTTCCGCGAGGGCGGTCATCACCCGCGCCTGGCGCTGGCTTTCGGTGTAGAGACGCGCGTTCAACACCGCCACCCCCGCCTGGTCGGCGATGGCCTGCATCAATTCGAGATGTTCTTCATTGAATGCGTTGGGGATGGAATGGACCAGCGTGAGCACGCCCACCAGTTTTTCGCGCGCCAGAAGAGGCACACTGATGGCCGATTTGGCGCCCGTCTTTTCGGTTGAGTCGTCGGGACGCCGCAGCCAGCGATTGTCCTGCGTGGTGTTGGCGACGAGGGCGGGTTTGCGGTTGGTGACCACCCAGCCCGCCAGTCCGCGCTCGACCGTATCGCGTAACTGTTGTGTGGTGTGCTCGTGGAATTGCTGTCCGTAGACGATGGTCGCGTCGATGGGCTTGCCGTTATCGTCCAGCACCACAATACTGGCGCGCTCGCCGCCCACGTTTCGCATGGCCTCGAACAGCACGCGTTGCAGTACCGTGCGCAGATCCAGCGCGGTGGCTACTTCGCGGCTGACGTGATACAGCAGTTCCAGCAGCGAGCGGGTATCGTCCGAGGATTTTGAGCGTGAACGAAACACAGTTTTTGTTCCCAACGAAAGTATAGCACATTCACCTCTCTGCGGTAAAATCGCGTCATGCCCCTCGATCTTTCGAAAATCCGCGCCCTGTGTTTCGATGTGGACGGCACGTTGAGCGACACCGACGATCTCTACGCCCAAAAAGTGACGCGCCTCCTGCCTCGCTTCCTCTTCCGTGACCCCGCGCGGGCCGCGCGCCGCCTCGTGATGTGGATCGAATCCCCGGGCAACGCGCTGATGGGACTCCCCGACCGCTTCGGCCTCGACGATGAACTGGCCGCGCTGGTCAACTGGATGTACCGCCACCGAAAGAAACGCTGGAAGCAATATCTCCTCGTCCCCGGCGTGGACGCGCTGCTGGCCTCCCTGCACGGACGCTTCCCGATGGCGGTCGTCTCCGCGCGTGACGAGGGCGGGACGCGCGCCTTCCTCGACCACTTCAACCTGACGCGTTACTTTGATGTAATCGTCACCGCGTTGACGGCCGAGCATACCAAGCCCTATCCCGACCCGATCCTCTACGCCGCGCAAAAGATGGGCGTCGCGCCCGAATCCTGCCTGATGATCGGCGACACCACCGTGGACATGCGCGCGGGCAAATCCGCTGGCGCACAGACGGTGGGCGTGTTATGCGGTTTTGGGGAGGAGGAGGAGTTGAAGAGGAGCGGCGCGGACTTGATTCTCAAGTCCACCGCGGAGGTGGGTAAGTTGTGGGCTACAACAAGTAGATAAGGGTGTACTCCAGCACCACCGTCAAAACGCCCGCGACCAGGCCGCTGTTATCGCGTCCAGCCACCGGGCAGGAGCATCACGCCCACGTAGACCAGCGCCAGCGCGCCGAGAATGGCGACCACCGAGTAGAAGAAACGTTGTTTATCCCCCAGAGCCTTCAACCGCGCGGGGACGTGCATCAGCGCCGCGGCGACGAACATGATGACCATGTGTTCCCAGCGATAACCGGGAAAACCTGCGCCGTTGAATCCGCTCCACAGGAAGAAGACCAAACCCAGAAGGACTTGCGCGTCCATCAAACCGCTGAAGCCAGCCGCCAGCCCGCGATCCATGCCTTTGAAGGATTGATTCCCCGCCCAACTGATTGCAAACTTGAAAACCGTCAGCGCGGCGACGGCAATGATGATCCAGCGTAAAATGGAATGGAGGGTGAGAAGGAAGTCCATGAGGTGTCTCTTGTGAGAAACCCGTTTCTTTGGAGACCCCACAGGGGCGCTTTGCGAGCAGACGGGTTTTTCGATTTGCGCCAATGTTAGCATAGCGCGGTCAGTACCGCAACATTCATGTTGCCCTTGCGTCGGGCAAGA
>DYKI01000190.1 GCA_020722705.1 Chthonomonas calidirosea
GCGGTAAGGGCATGGGTTTCCCCCATGTGAACGGGAAAGGTGCGGTTACTATTATTATTTTGCGGGGTTTCGAGGAGAATTACAAGAGGCAAAATAAAAAAGCCTGGCGGGTTTTCCAACCTGCCAGGCTTGCGCGGGATAACGGAACGGTTACGGCGAAGCCCGCTCCAGGACGACCGGGGCGCTGTTCGCGGCCGGCATGGTCAGGGTCAGCGTGTTGCCTTCGCAGGTGAAAGCGACCGCCGAGTCGGTTTCGCCGTCGGGGAAGAGACCCGTGACCGGCGTGGCGGGCATCACCGCCGCGCCGCCCAGGTTGATGGACATGAAGAGATTGGCCGAATCCACGTTGGAGAACAGGACCTGGCCACCGTTGACGGCATAGTTCGCCGAGCCGGAGCCGTCCAGGATGATCTCCATGGGCAGGTTAAGTCCGCTCATGTTCATCTCATATTGAACGGTAAACGCCTCGGCCTGGATGCCGGCCTGGCCGTTGCCGGTAAAGGTATAGGTGGCGCGGCCGGTGGTCCCGTCGTAGGTCAGTTTGCCGGTCGAAGTGATTTCTGGCGGGATGACCGCGGCCAGGTATTGCTCGAAGTCTTTCATCTCCCAGGTGCCCACGATGCAGGCGTCCCCGCCGGAGGACGCCTGCGGAGGCAGGGGCGGCGCGCTGGTCGGCGCTTCCTCAGCCAAAGGCTGGACCTCGCCCGCGAACAGGCGGCAGGCCAGTGTGGACAGCACCAACACGGCAGCCGCGACAAAGATCGTTTTTCGTTTCATGGTTTCTCCTGAATTGGTACAAAGTTTGTCGGATTTATTATAGCTTTGAAAATCCGCAAGGCACGGACACAAAAGTCATGGGGATGTTGACGCTTACGCCCGGCCCACATACAATACGGTACGATGGCAACCGAGACAAAACTGATCCTTGTCACCGGCGCGACCGGATACGTAGGCGGCAGGCTGGCCCCGCGCCTGGTCGAAGCGGGTTACCGCGTCCGCTGCCTGGCGCGGGACCCGGAGCGGCTGCAAGGCCGTCCATGGCGGAATCAGGTCGAAGTCCGGCAGGGAGACGCCCTGGACAAGGCCTCGCTGGTGGCGGCCATGCAGGGGGTGTCGGCAGCCTATTACCTGATCCACGGCTTCCAGGGCGGGATCGTCAACGCCGAGCGGGACATGATCGCGGCCCGCAACTTCGCCGAGGCTGCCGAAGAAGCCGGGATCGAGCGGATCATCTACCTGGGCGAACTGGTCAACACGACCGATTATCTCTCTCCTTACCTGCGCGCCCGCCACGAAACGGGGTACATGCTGCGCCTCGGGCGCGTCCCCGTCACCGAGTTCCGGGCCGGGATGATCGTCGGGTCGGGCAGCGTGCTGTTCGAGATGATCCGCTACCTTGCGGAGCGCGAGTTCCTGTTCATCTGCCCGCGCTGGTTCTCTTCGATGGCCCAGCCCATTGCCATCCGGGACGTGCTGTCCTATTTGATCGAGGCGCTCGACACGCCCGAAAGCGCCGGCAAGATGATCGAGATCGGCGGCGCCTCGCGCCTGACCTATTCGGACATGCTCCTGGCCTACGCCAAAGAACGCGGCCTGAAGCGCTACCTCATCACCACGCCGTTCTACGCCCCCCGCCTCTCGGCTTATTGGGTCCACATGCTCACGCCGATCCACTGGCGGCTGGCCCTGCCCCTGATAGACGGCCTGCGGGCCGAGCTGGTTGTGAACGATGACCTGGCGAAACAGCTCTTTCCGCAGATCAAACCGCTCGACTTCCAGACGGCGACCCACCTGGCTCTGCTGCGCGTCAAAAAGGATATGGTCGAGACCTCCTGGTCGGACGCGCTGGTGACGACCGCCGGCGACATCAAGCCCTACACCTTTACGGTGGAACAGGGCTTGATGATCGAGCGGCGGCAGGCGCTCGTGGACGTCCCGCCGGATGCCGTTTTTCGGGCTTATACCGGCCTGGGCGGGGAGCGCGGCTGGCTCTACATGGACTGGGCCTGGGTGGTGCGCGGCTGGCTCGACAAGCTGGTCGGCGGCCCGGGCCTGCGCCGCGGCCGCCGCCACCCGGATGAGATTAACGTGGGCGAGTCGCTCGATTTCTGGCGCGTGGAAGCCATCGAACCCGGGCGGCTGATGCGCCTGCGGGCAGAGATGAAAGTGCCGGGCAACGCCTGGCTGCAATTCGAGTCCGTGCCGGGCGAGGACGGCAAAACGCTCCTGGTCGTCAACGCCTACTTCGACGTGTACGGGTTATCGGGCTTGCTTTACTGGTATGCGATGTACCCCTTTCACAGGCTCATTTTCGACGGTCTGACCAATCGCCTGGCCTCGCGCGCCCGGCTCCTCGCCGACGCCAATGGATGACAGGATCATCCTCGTCACCGGCGCGACAGGCTATATCGCCTCCCGGCTGATCCCGCGCCTGCTCGAACGCGGCTGCCGCGTCCGCTGCCTGGCGCGCAGCCCCTCACGCCTGAGCGGACGCGGCTGGTCTTCCCGCGTGGAAATCGTCCCCGGCAGCCTCACCCGCCCGGAGACCCTCGACCGGGCCTTACGGGGCGTCTCGGCGGCCTATTACCTGGTCCACAGCATGGCCGCCGGGCGGGGCTACTCGCGGCTGGACCTGGCAGCGGCCCGCCATTTCGCGGCCGCGGCCGCGTCTGCCAGCGTGGAGCAGATCATCTACCTGGGCGGGCTGGCCGACCCGCAGGCGGCCATCGCCCCGCACATGCGCTCCCGGATCGAGACCGGCGACGAACTGCGCCGCGGCCCCGTCCCGGTCACGGAGTTCCGGGCAGGAGTGATCGTCGGCCCCGGCAGCATCTCGTTCGAGATGATCCGCTTCCTGACCGAGTTGATGCCGGCGCTGATTGGGCCGCCCTGGCTGGAGAATCTGTGCCAGCCGATTGCGACCGAGGACGTGATCGGCTACCTGCTGGCCGCCCTGGACACCCCGGCCTGCCGCGGCGGGACCTACGAGATCGGCGGGGCCGAAAAAATGCCTTATGTCGAAACCATGCTGCGTTACGCCCGTCACCGGGGTCTCAGGCGCAAGTTCATTCCGCTTCCGGGCATCCCGGTGCGGCTGATGGCCTTCATCGTCGAAAAGGTCACACCCGTCCCGGCCTCGATTGCCTATCCGCTGATCGAGAGCCTGGGCAGCCCCAGCCATGTGCGCCAGGGATCGGCGCGGGAGGTCTTCCCGCACATCCAGCCCTTGGACTACGAGACCAGCCTGGCCCGTTCGCTGGCGCAACTCTCGCCGGAGTTCGTCGAGCCGGTCTGGCTGGACGATGCGCGGCAGGCTGTGCGCCTCCGTCACGAAGGCTTCTTCATTGATTGCCGCAGCCGGGCTGTCCCTGCTGGGGCCGGGGAGGTTTTCGAGGCGGTGACGAGCTTTGCCGGAACCCTGAGAGGTTATCGCCTCGAAACCGCCCACCCGGACGACTTGCTGCGCCTCGTCTCCACCCGCAGGCTCCCCGGCCGGTGCTGGATCGAGTGGCGTGTCCGCCGGCTAAACGGGAGCACGCGCCTGTCCCAGACCGCTTTCTTCGCCCCGAAGGGCCTGCCGGGATTTGTGTACGCCTGGCTGTGGGGGGCCGTTGGAGGTATAGGCTTCCAAAGAATGATGAAATCCATCAAGAAACACGTCGCCTTAGTCGAATCTTAGTCGAATCGGGTCGAATTCTTGCTTGACGCCCGCCTGCCCTGCGCGTATAATCCCATCCACATAGCTCCGGGAGGAGTAGGCGGCTGGCAAGGCTGATAGAGACGGTGTGGCCCAGGCTGGAAGCCCCCACAGTACCCCAGCGCCGAATGTCGCCCGGAAAGATTGCCGAAGAAAGGCCAGTGACCAGTGTTCAGTAAACAGTGGTCAGTGACAGAGTAGAACGGCACGGGAAGCCCGTTACAGCGAAATCCTGATGATGGTCGGGATGAGTGCGCTGAAAAGCCATCGTTTTTCGTATGGAAAATCAGCGAATTGAGGTGGTACCGCGGAGTCGACACTTCGTCCTCAAAATGGACGGAGTGTTTTTTGTTTACCTGTGTACTTGTATACCTCTCCAAAGGAGCAAGAATGAGCGCTTACGAACTTCCCAAAGCCTACGATTTCAAATCCACCGAGCAGCGCATGTACGCTATGTGGGAGGCGGGCGGTTACTTCAAGCCAGCCAACGACCCCAACCAGCCGGGACACGACCCATCCAAAAAGCCGTTTGTCATTTCCATCCCGCCGCCGAACGTGACCGGTGAACTGCATCTCGGCCATGCCATGTTCGTCAGCATGGAAGACCTGATGATCCGCTACCACCGCATGAAGGGCATCCCGACCCTGTGGGTGCCGGGGACGGACCACGCCGGGATTGCCACCCAGTTGCAGGTGGAGAAAATGCTCCGCAAGGAGGGGACTTCACGTGAAGCGATCGGCCGCGAGGAGTTCCTGCGCCGCACCTGGGAATGGAAACACAAATACGGCGGCGTCATCACCCACCAGATCCGTCGCCTGGGGGCCTCCTGCGACTGGGAGCGCGAGCGCTTCACCCTGGACGAGGGGCTGTCGCGTGCCGTCCGGGAGGCGTTCGTGACCCTTTACGAGAAGGGACTCATCTACCGCGGCCCGCGCCTGATCAACTGGTCGCCGGGGCTAAAGACCGCCGTCTCGGACCTGGAAGTGGAGTATAGCGAAGAAGACGTGAAGCTGTACTACTTCAAATATATGATTAAACCTTCCGAAGGTTCCGAACCTTCGGAAGGTTCAGGCGAATACATCCCTGTCGCCACCGTCCGCCCGGAGACGATTTTGGGCGATACAGCCGTGGCCGTGCATCCCGACGATGAGCGTTACAAAAAATTCATCGGGCGCAAAGCCATCGTGCCGATCCTTGGGCGCGAGATCCCGGTGATCGCGGACGAATACGTCAGCCGCGAGTTCGGCACCGGGGCGCTCAAGATCACTCCCGGTCACGACCCGAACGACTATGCCATCGGCGAGAAGCACGGGCTGGCGATCATCTCGGTATTGGACAAGGAAGCGCGGATCAACGAAAACGGCGGCCCGTACCAGGGCCAGGACCGCTTCGAGTGCCGCGAAAACCTGTGGGCCGACATGGAATCCGCCGGGCTGACGCTCAAAGTCGAGCCGTATCGCACCCAAATCCCGCGCTCGCAGCGCGGCGGCGAAATCGTCGAGCCAATGGTCTCTACTCAATGGTTCGTGAAGATCGCACCGCTGGCCGAGAAGGCTCTCAAGGCCGTCAAAGACGGGCACATCCGCATCATCCCGGCCCATTTCGAGAAGGTGTACTACAACTGGCTCGAAAACATCGAAGACTGGTGCATCAGCCGCCAACTGTGGTGGGGACACCGCATCCCGGTCTGGTACTGCGCCGACTGCGGCGGGCAGA
>DYKI01000191.1 GCA_020722705.1 Chthonomonas calidirosea
GGGAGGGACGGCGTCCCCGCCGTCCGAAACAGCCCACACCGCCATCTGCCGATTGCGCGTTGTTGCAGGGGTATGATGCGTCACGGGCAGCCTCACGATTTGCTTCAAAGGAGTCTCCGCCGCTTGTCCACCAATCAGCGTGATTGGCGTCTGTTCGGCGCAGCCACATTTTGCTATGCGTTCGGCTTCGCCGTCTACAACGGTCTATTTCAAAACTTCTTCCGGGAAGTCCTGCATGGGGGGCCCGGCCAGCTCGGCATCCTCGAGTCCCTGCGCGAAGTGCCGGGCCTGCTGACGGCATTCACGGCGGGCACCCTCGCCCTCGTGGCGGAGACCCGTGTTGGAAGCGTTGCGCTGCTCATCTCTGCGGCAGGGATTGCCGCCACCGGATACGCGAGCTCCTACTGGCCTCTGGTCGCCATAACCGTGTTCTGGTCGGTCGGCATGCACCTCTGGTTCTCGCTTTCGCCTGCCATCACGCTCGCGCTGGCCGACGGCAAGGAGGGCGGGCGTCACCTGGGGCGCATGGCCGGCATTGGGGCAGTAGCCGTTCTTGCCGGACTCGCGGTGACGCGCGCCGTCAAACCGAATGTATCCTACCGCGACCTGTTCGTGGCCGCAGGCGTGCTCATCTTCGTCGCCGGCATTTGCGCATCGTTCCTCTCGCGCACGAGGCAGCCGAAGAACAGGCCGAGGCTTCTGTTGCGTAAGGAGTACAATCTCTTCTACTGGCTGACGTTCCTTGAAGGATGCCGACGGCAGATTTTCGGGACGTTCGCGCCGTTCGTGCTCATCGTGGTCTACGGGGCGAAGGTTGAGACGATGCTCACGCTCGCCCTGGTCAACGCCGCGGTCTCGACGTTCGCCGCACCGGTCATTGGCCGCTTCATAGACCACCTCGGCGAGCGGACCATGCTCACGTTCTACTACATCGCCCTTGCGGCCGTGTTCGCGGGCTACGCATTGATCCCGAGCGTGTCCGTGCTCTATGCCTTCTACATGGTGGACAACCTGCTCTTCGCCTTCGCTATCGGCATCACGACGTACCTCAACGGCATCATCCGCCCCAACGAAATGACACCGACCCTCACGATGGGCACGACGATGAACCACATCGCAGCGGTGATCGTGCCGGTCACGGGCGGCGTGCTCTGGAAGGCCGCGGGCGACTTCCGCATCCCGTTCTGGATCGGGATCGGGGTTGTGCTCCTGTCGCTGCACGCGGCGCGGCAAATCCCCGCACGGTCACGCGCAGACCGGGCATAGCCCGCGCGTCCTCCCGCCCCAGTGAGCGTCGCGGTTCGGCAGATGCTGTGTTGTCAAGCCTCGGCATACAGGTACGTTTGTGAGAATGGCGTCTGGTGCTTGAGCGCTCCGAAGGCCATCATCATGAGCTTCCGCATAGCGGGCGAGACAGCCGGAGGGTAGCGTCCGGTTTCGGAGTTGGCAGCCTCGGTCCGATCTGGCTCGCCCTCTTGGAGCCTCTGGGCGAGCCGGCCGCGACGCCACGTGCATCACTTCGATGGTGGGCCTTGCCTGCGGCAGTCTCGCCCCTACCGCACTGCGGCATCCAACACGACGGCGGCGAGCATTGACCCATAGGCGAATAAGATGGTGTCACGTTAGGTTCGGCTGCTTGTGAAGCGCTGCGAAACGTATCCGGTGCAGCAGAGGTATAACACCGGAGTCCTATCGTGATTTATCCCCGTGCCCTGTCATTCACGATGACCGCAGACACGCATGAGGGTCCAGGAGGTTCGATGTTCACACGATATGCACGGCTTGCCGCTCTGACCGTGATCGGTTTGCTGACGGTGGGTGCCCATGCTCAGGAGAAGGTGTCTCTGTCATTCAAGGCCAAAGTGGGACAGACGATGCGTTACAGCGCCGAGGGCACGTTGACCTTTGAAGCCGCAGGCCAGAAGTTGGCGATGGAGCTAAAGCACACCGAAAAGGTCTCCATCACATCGGTCGCCGACAATGGCAACGTGACTTACGAGAGCAAGACCGAATCGTATGAGATGACGGTCAATGGCCAGAAGGTGCCTGACGAAGAGCGCGACGAGAAGACGACGGTGACCGTGCGCCCGAACCGGACTCTGGTCGCCCATAAGCGCGACACGGCCGAGCCGGACCCGTCCAAGCTCAGTGTCCGCGTGTACTGCGCCACATCGCCGGTGTTTTCACCCAATCCCGTAGGCGTCGGCGACAAGTGGACCCACGAGTACAAGCCGGATACCGACATTGGCATTCGGGCAGGAACAGGCGAATACGAAGTTCTCGCCTTCGAAAAAGCGGCGGGCGTTGACGCGGTGAAGATCCGCATCACATATCGCGAGACCGAGGGCTCACCGGCGCTGACAGCCAGGGTGACGGTGTGGATCGAGAAGACCACCGGCGATACGGTCAAATCCGAGACCGAGGTCGAAAACGTTCCGTTCGGCGACGGGCCCATGTCGGCGCTGGCCTCCGGCAAGCTGAGCGAGTCTCGCATTGAAGGCAATCCGCTGGGCGAAGCAGTGCCCTCTACGCCCGGCGACACGAAGCCCGAACCGAAGAAAGAGAAGACCATTGACGACACAGTCAAGGAGTACGAGAAGCTCCCTGGGGTCTTCACCGTCTACCGGAAGAAGGAGCCGACGCGCGACACGATCTACATGGAAATCCGCGAGGATCAACTCGACCGCCTGGTCATGATGCAGGTAACCGCCGGCACAGGCACATCGGACCGCGTCGTCGCCGGAACACCGATCAACGACCTCGTCTTCAAGTTCGTCAAGCGGGATGAGCGCATCTTCCTGGTGGTTCCGAACTTCAAGTTCCGTGCCGACGAGAAGACGCCCATCTCACGAGCCGTCAAGCGCTCGTTCTCGGATGCCTACCTTGAGGCCTTCAAGATCGAGGCCAAGCAGCCCGACCGCAAGAGCATCCTGATCAATGTCAGCGACCTCTTCAGAAGCGATATCGCCGAGATCAGCGCAGTGTTTTCGGGCGGACCGAGCATCCCCGGCCTGAGCACCGGTGGCGCGTCTTACTCGATGGACCGAGACAAGACCGCAGTCGCGGCCGTCAAGGTCTTTCCGGACAATATGGTGGTCGAGTCGGACTACCACTTCACCCGCAGCGGCGGCGCCCGCAGCGTCACGGCCATGCTTGCGGATGCCAACACCCCGCTCGCCGACCCGCGGAGCATCCCGCTGCGTGTCGTCTACAACCTTTTCGAACTGAAGGACGACGGCTACAAGCCGCGTGTTGCCGACCCGCGTGTTGGGTACTTCCTGACGAGCTACCGGGACTTCAGCAAGGACAACCTGGACGACAACGTTGTGCGCTACATCTACCGCTGGCACCTCGAGAAGTCCGACCCGAAGGCCGCGGTGTCGCCGCCCAAGAAGCCGATCGTCTTCTGGCTCGACAATGCGATCCCAACGGAGTACCGGGATGCTGTGCGGCAAGGGCTCCTCGATTGGAACAAGGCGTTCCTCAAGGCCGGCTTCAAGGATGCCATCGTCGTGAAGCAGATGCCCGATGATGCCGATTGGGACCATGCCGACATGCGGTACAACACAATCCGCTGGGTCACCTCGCCCGAGGACGGCTATGCCGTATCGCTCTTCCGCGTCAATCCAATCACCGGCCAGATTCTGAACGCCAACATCACCGTTGACGCCAACGTCATGCGGTACACGAAGCTCGAACGGCGGCGGATCATCGCCCCTGCAAGCCACTTCGAGGACCACGATCCGGCGTCGGCATCACACTCCTTCCACGGTGCGGTGCGCTGTTCCTATGCTCAGGAGGCGCTCGGGCAGGCATGGTTCGCCCATTTCGCCTTGAGCTTCCTCGCCCCGCAGGGCGCAGTGACCAACGAGCAGGAGTTCGCCAGGGCGTTCATACGGAGCATCGTCACCCACGAGATGGGGCACATCATCGGCCTGAGGCACAACTTCGTGGCCAGCACTGCGTTCACGCTCGACCAACTCAAGAACAAGGACTTTGTCACTCGCGAAGGCGTTAGCGCCTCCGTGATGGACTACACACCGTTCAATATCGCGGCGATCAAACGCCCGGGAGTGCCCTACTGGTCGTCCAGCGTTGGGCGCTATGACATCTGGGCTGTTGAGTACGGCTACACGCCTGCCGCCAATGGCCCTGCCGCCGAAAAGGCTCTCCTCAAGAAGATCGCCTCCCGCAGCGCGCAGCCAGGACTGGCCTACCAGAGCGATGAAGTGGCCGACCAGTTCGATCCTCTCGTGACGCGGAACGATCTCTCCGCCGATCCGCTGGCATACTGGGCGCGCACGCTCCAGGTCACGCGGTACCTGATGCTGAACCTGGGCAAGCGAAGTCCCAAGCGGGGCGAGAGCTACTGGGTGTTCACCCAGCAGCTCAACATGCTCGTCTCGCTCTATGCGCGCGGAGCAGCCATCGCCAGTCGCTTCGTAGGCGGCCTGAACGTGCGCGGCAACTTCCGGGGCGATCCGGGCGAGCGTCCTGTTCTCCAGCCTGTGGCGGGACAGAAGCAGCGCGAAGCTCTGCGCCTGCTCAACGCCTATGTGTTCGCCCCCAACGCCTTCGAGCTGCCAAAGAACTACTACATGAGGCTGGCCGGCGATCCTTTCCCGGATCTCGTCGCATCCGTTCTGTCGGGCTCGAAGACCGACTACCCCATGCTCGACACGTTCGCTTCAATCCAGGCTGCCGCAGTTCGACGCATCTTCAGCCCCGCCGTTCTCCAGCGGGTTGCCAACAACGAGTTCAAGCAGCAGGGCGAGCCTGGCCTGTTCACACTGGCAGAGCTGTTCGGCTCGGTTGGGAAACAGATATGGTCGGAGCTCGACGGCCCGAAGCCCGTGTCGGCGCTGCGCAGGCAACTCCAGAGGACGCACCTTGACCTGATGATCGGGATGGCCGTGAACCAGGCTGCCGGGGTCCCGGCCGATGCACGGATGCTGGCATGGGACCAGCTCCGGTCGCTTAAGCGGAGGCTGGTCGGACGTGGCCGGGCAGACGATGCCTACACCCGCATCCACTTTGCCGAGAGCGTCATGCGCATTGACCGCGCGCTGAACGCCATTCAGACCGTCGGGGCATCGGAGGCTCCCAGACAGAGCCTGCTGCAGATGCTTCTCGGCGAGGACGCCAGGGCCATCGCGGCTCCGTAGCCCTGTTGCATGTTCATTGGCGGCGGGACCGGACCTCTCCGGCCCCGCCGTCCGTGTTTGGGCAAACGGCCACGCCGTCCGTGCGCTTACGCACACGGCTACCATCCACCGTCGCTACGCGACGGGGCGAGACGCACACGGCTATCATCCACCGTCGCTACGCGA
>DYKI01000192.1 GCA_020722705.1 Chthonomonas calidirosea
GCATCGCCTCGACAAGCCACGCCGGAGTGAACACCTCGCCGTGGTCGGCAACGCGCTGCTTGGACTTGATGCCGTTCTCGGCGAGCGCCTCCTTCGCGTTGCCGGCGGCCATGGCCGAGCCGCGGGGGTGTTGTCGTGCGGCATGTCGGGTCGTGGCACGTGTTGCCGACGAGGTCATCCTTTCGCTCCGCGTGAGTTGCCTCATGCCATCATGAAATCCCGTGAACCGGTCGTTACCAGTCCATATGTTACCATCGGGTTTTTGGGCTTCACTGTGGTCATGGGATCGCTTGGTCCCTGGCGCGACGCTTGCGCGTTGTTCGCCGTGGCGCCTCCTACCACTGACTCGTCACCCGCGGCCGTAATAGGAAACGCAGACCCTCGTCGCCCCCCGTTCCCTGACCGCCGCTACGCCTGCCGAACGGTGTTGCCATGCCGCCCAAAGGAGCCATGCAAGCGCCATCTGAGCCCATCGGTCAGCGGGGCGATCCGCACGTTTTCGTTCTGGCTCGCCAACGGGAGCGTCGGCTATCCGCTCCTGGAAGGCGTGGACTGCTCGTGCCTGAGGGAGGAGCCCGGTGTAGTGTCTCCGCCAAAGCGTTGCAGCGCTCGATGAGGTTGAGCCGGCAGGAACTCCACATGACGATGACGAGGGCAGCAGGAGCCGATCACTGTACCGTCGTCCACGTTCAGGGCAGCGGACAGGCATGGCGTTCCGTTGCGTATATAGTCGCAGGTCATGGCGCCGCATCGGCCCTTCTTCATGGGAAGACCGGGCTGAGTGCGATCCGGCGCCTGTACCTGCGACTTCTCATCGCCGCACACCACGATGGCTTGGTCCGGTGGATCAAGCTGCAGGCCGACGACGCCGGTCAGCTCCTCATCAAAGCCCGTGTCCGTGGAGAGCTTGAATGTCCTATTTCCTGTGCGGCTGCAGACCGTGCGCCTTCCAGATGCGTGCCACTGTGGAGCGGCTGACGCCATGCGCCCTGGCCATGGATCGGGTGCTCCAACGCGCTGCGTCCGGCGGCCTGGCATGAAGCGTCGCTTCCACGATCGCGGCCACCTTCGCAGCGTCCAGCCGTTTCGAGGAGGGGCCGCGCGGCGCATCCTTCGTCAGGCTGATCGGTCCGTCAGCGCTGAAGCGGTCGCGCCACAGGATCACGGTCGGCCTGGATACACCCAGCCTCTTCGCGATCCCGTTGTTCGAGACCCCGTCGGCGGCCAACAAGCATATCCGTGCCCGCTGTGCAAGTCGTTGCGGGGTCGTCCCGGCGCGGACCCAGGCTTCGAGCGTGTCTCGATCGGACAGGGACATGGGCAGAGCGGTTTTTGGTTTCCACATGAGCCAAGGGTGCCCGATGTGTGCACATATTGTCAATCATACAACTGGGGCGCTGCGCCGGCTGGGAGCGAATGGATGCAAGAACCGGCACAAGCTCCGGCAATCGCTCGGCACCGACGAGCTCCAACAGGCTGATCGGCCTGACGATCTCCACCAACGCGTCAACGTGGCTCTCCGCTCTCTGCTCGCCACGCGCGAAAGAACCAAGAACACCCAGAACGGCGATGCCATACCGATTCCCGAGCACGGACTGCTCGCGTCGTATGCTGTCCCGGATATCGTCGAGGGTACCCATACGCACAATCCGTTCGGTTGTCGAGCGGACCAGACGCGCTCGGACGGCAGGCGCCGCGGAGGATTCTACACCACTTCCATCGTCGAAGGCGGCTTGGGGGCGATGGCGCAGGTCACGCTGACGACGCCGGGCACTTCGGCGAGGATGCGCTCGCTGAGGCGTTCGAGGGTCTCCCATGGCAGACGAGTCGGTGTGGCTCGCCGCGCGTCCACGCTGTCCCAGCAGCGGACCTCGATCTGCATCCCGAACTCCCGGCAGTTGTTGCGCATTCCGGTGACGCGGTCCTCGTGCAGGATGGCCATGTACTGGAACGCTCCTGTGTCGGCAAGTTCGTCCTCCGTGACCGCGGTCGCCTTGCGAACGATGTCGAGCTTCTCCTCGGTCACAGCGCCGATGATCCGAGCCGCCAGGGCCGGACCGGGGAACGGCATGCGATCGTAGATGCTCTTGGGCAGCCCCAGCGCGGCAGCGACTTTGCGCACTCCATCCTTGCGGAGCCGGATGAGCGGCTCGACGATTTTGTAGCCGAACGCAGATTGCGGGTCAATGCCTAGCTGCTCAAAGACGTTGTGCTGGGGCTTGATGCCGGCCACCGTCTCGTCCACGTCGGTCAGAATGGTGCCCTGCAGGAGGTGCTTCGCGCCCGACTCACGGACGATGCGGCCGAATACATGGCGATAGAAGGTCTGCGTGACGGCTTCGCGCTTCTCCTCGGGATCGGTGATGCCGCGCAGCGCCGCGAGGAACTGATCGCGCGCATCGAGGCATCCTCCCGTGCGTCCTTGACCACCGCGCGCAGCATGGCCTCGGTTCGCGGTCCGGCCACGGCCTCGCACGCTGCGAGCTTCGCCCAGCGGTCGAGATCGGGATCGGCGAGGATTGCCGCCACTTGTTCCGGCTCGGAAATCACGGACAGGAGGCCCTCCGCGGCGCGGCGCAGGCCCCAGGGGCTGATGCCCTCGGGGTAGGCCCAGACGGAGCAGGTCTCCTCGTTGCCGCGGTTGCCGTAGTTCCGACAGCGGCGGCCATCCTCCCAGTCGTTGCCCCATGGATACTTGCGGCCATCCAGCCCCCGGGCGGCCTTCTCCCATTCGAGCTCCGTCGGCAGCCGGAGCCCGGCCCACTCGCAATAGGCCACGGCGTCGTGCCAGGAGACGTTGACGACGGGGTGATCCGACCGATCCGACCGATGCGACCGATCGGACTTATAGTGGGCATGGGCGACGAAGCGCTGCCATTGAGCGTTGGTGACCGGCGTCACGGCGATGTAGTAGGCGGGCAGGCGCACGGGGATCTTCTCATCTCCCGCGAGGAACTCGCCCTCGGGAATGAGCGCCAGGACCGTGCCGTCTTTCTCGTTCTCGATCAGCCACTTGGACATGGAGCGCCTCGCGTTCGGGATACTGGCGCTATCTTCGGAGCGGATGCGGCGGCCTCCTCGCGCCGCGGCGTGCTATCCTCTCCGCATGGAGTGCTTGCATCTGCGCCGACGCGCCGTGGTCGCCCTGCCGTCATGGACGGCGGACGTCGTTCGCGGGTTTCGCGGGCCGACCGACGACGCCGGCTTCATGGAGCTGGCCATCGCCCTCTCACGGGAGAACGTCGCCCGGGGCACGGGTGGACCGTTCGGCGCGGTGGTGGTTGAGCGCGACACGGGCCGGATCGTGTCGGTGGGCGTCAATCGGGTCGTGCCGCTTCGCAACTCCTCGCTTCATGCCGAGGTGGTAGCCCTGATGCTCGCCCAGGCGGCCATCGGGAGCTACACGCTGGACGATCCGGGGGTACCTCCCCACACGCTGTACACGTCGTGCGAACCGTGCGCCATGTGTCTGGGCGCGATCTGGTGGAGCGGCGTCCAGCGGGTCGTCTGCGGCGCGACCAGAGAGGACGCGCAGGCAGCCGGCTTCGATGAGGGACCCGTGTTCGCCGACTCGTATCGGTACCTCGAGGACAGGGGCGTCGAGTTCGTGCATGGCCTCAAGCGGGAAGCCGCCCGTGAGGCGCTCATGAGCTATGTCGAGCGGGATGGGAAGGTGTACAATGGGTGATGGAAGGTTCGCATCCATATTGTGGGACACGACCGGGGGCCATTCATCCGTCGCGGAGCGACGGTGGATGGTAGCCGAGGTCCTTGGACCCAGGTCAGGTGCGATCCACCCCCTTCCCCATTCCATCCCGTCGCGTAGCGACGGGATGGGGGCATGCTGGCTTCCCGCCGTATTCCGTGGGCTTGCGGCCACGGCTAATGTCCCGCGTCGCTGCGCGACGGGGCCGAGGGGCGTGGGGCGACGTGTTCCGTGGGCTTGCGGCCACCGCCGTCCTGCACTTTCGCGACGGTCCCTGAACTAACGCGGAGGTGGTTCGCATACGACGGAGTCGCTTGGAGGCGATGAATATGCTCGCTGCCGTTCTTCATGGCGTTGATCGCCTGGTGCTGGAGGATGTGCCGGTGCCGGATCCTGGTCCCGGCGAAGTGCTCGTGCGCGTTCGGTCGTGCGGGTTCTGCCAGACCGACTACAAGGCCATCCGGGGCATCCGCACCAATGTGACGTTCCCCATCATCCCCGGCCATGAGCCCGCGGGCGTCGTCGCGGCGGTCGGGCACGGGGTCACGGCATGGCGCGAGGGTGACGAGGTGATCGTCCAGCCCAGCGGGTTTTGCGGCATGTGCGCCAACTGCCGGCTGGGGTTCACCCACTACTGCGAACGCTCCTATGTCACTGGCGGCGACGGACCCGACGACGTGCGCAACGGCAGCTTCGCCGAGTTCATGGTCACCGGCGCCGAGACGCTCTACCGGAAACCGCCATCCCTCAGCTTCGATGCCGCCTGCCAGACGGAACCCCTGAGCGGAGCATGGAAGGGCGTGATTCGCAACTCGGAGATGCGCGTCGGCGACGACGTGGTCGTCATCGGCACTGGGGGCATCGGCATCTACTGCCTCATGGTGGCCAGAGCCGCAGGCGCGGGACGGCTCATCGCCGTGGATGTGAGCGATTACGCTCTCGAAACGGCCCGGAGGCTCGGCGCGACCCACTGCATCAACCCCCGAACCTGCGACGCACGCAAAGCCGTTTACGACATCCTGCCTGAGGGGCCCGACCTCGTCGTCGAAGCCGCAGGACCCATCGAGGCCGTTCGCCTCATGGTGAGCCTCTTGCGCCGAGGTACGCGCTGGAACGTCTTCGGCATCACGACGCACGAGACGTTCGAGCTCGACGGCGGCCTCATGCACTTCCTCGAAGCGCGCATGGATGCCAGCTTCGGCACGAACCCCGAGGCCATGATCCACGCCATCCGGCTCATGGAGCGGGGCGTCATTGACACCGAACAGGCCATCACCCACCGCTTCCCCCTGACCCGGATCGCCGAAGCCGTGGAGGTTATGGGCGGAGCGGCGAGGAATAAGGTAATCGTGAACCCGTAGGGAGGGACATGCATGGATTTCGGGCATCTGGACCGGATCACGCTGGACCCGATGGTGATGGGCGGCAAGCCGTGCATCCGCGGCATGCGCGTGACGGTTGGCATGGTCGTCGGTCTCGTGGCGTCCGGCCACACCGTTGACGATATCGTGTCGCTCTATCCATACTTGGAGCGCGACGACATCACACAGGCCCTCACCTATGCGGCATGGCGCAGTCAGGAGGCGG
>DYKI01000193.1 GCA_020722705.1 Chthonomonas calidirosea
CCCCTCACATGTCCTTGCTCGACGGCAAGACACCCGCCATCGTCGCTTCGCGACGGGGGCGGGGCAACCATCCCGTCGCGGAGCGACGGTGGATGATAGCCGAGGTCCTCGGACCTCGGGAACGCGCGATAGCCTACCCGGTCCATTCGCCCGTTCCCGTTGCCTCTCTACGGCAGCTTGTAGATCAGGTGCTCCCATCCCCCGTTCTTGCCGGGGCGACCGGCGACGGCGTGCCGCTCCCCCGACATTCGGATCAAGACGGGCCGCCCCTCTTCGTCCACGAACTTGCGCAGGAAGTTGCCGTCCCGGTCTACCAGGCAGCTTTCGTGGTCGGTGCGGTAGCGGACCTTCCCGTCCTCATCTGTCCTCGACGCCTTGTGTCGGAACGCGAAGACCTGTTCGACCCCTGGCCCAAAGCCCGACACCGGGCCGCTCTTATCGGTCCTCACGAAAGTGACGAACGGGAATGGCGCGTGCGCCCGGTGCCGGGCGAGCGATGAACATGCCGTTCGTTTCGACCTCGGAACCGATGGGCAGCTTCCATACCGCGTCGGCTCCGTCCGGCACCCATGCGTGCTGGACGAAACGCACTGTGACGGCATTGACCAAGGCGATACCCCCTGCAGCCGTTGACGCCAATGCAGCGAGGAGGATCGGCCCGCCGACCATGGCGAGGCGCTCGCAGATCGAGCGCCTGTCAACGGAGTGGCGGCGCCTATGCAGTCTCGCCGGCATCATGCTGAACGCTCATTCAGCGAGGACGAGCCGCCATCCTGCAGGACTCCGCTCTCGTCGCCCCGAACGCACACATGGGGATGCCCTATGCAAGTGAGAGCCCAGTTCTATCGTCAGTTCGATGCCGACCACACGCTCGATGTCCCGGCCGAGGGCTACGGCGGCTGGAGCGCCGCATCCATGGAGATTGAGCCGGAACGCACGGCTCTCGTGGTCATGCACGCATGGGAGGCGGGGACGCCGGCGACCTATCCGGGCTGGTGGCGCGCGGTGGAGTATCTGCCGCGCGCGCAGGCGATCCTTCGCGAGGTCTTCCCGACGCTGCTCGGAGCCGTCCGGTCAAGCCCCATGCGCCTGTTTCATGTGGTCGGAGGAGGCGACTACTACCGCCATCTGCCCGGACACGCGCTGACACGCTCGATTGCGGGACCGGCCCCGAGCCCACCAGAGAGAATCACGCCGGACGAAACGCTGCGCCGGCTGCGGGAGTTTCGATCCGAGAACGTCTTCGTCGGCAAGCACAACGAAGCGGACGTCGCCCGAGGATTTGCGGCGCTCGACTTCCCCGACGAGGCCAGGCCATGGGACACCGAGCCCATCGCCGAGAACGGGCACGAGCTCTTCGCGCTCTGCAAACACTTCGGGATCAACCATCTCATTTACGCGGGCTTCGCCATCAACTGGTGCCTGCTCCTCTCCCCGGGCGGCATGCATGAGATGTCCAGCCGCGGCGTCATGTGCTCCGCGCTTCGTCAGGCCGTCACAGCGGTGGAAAACCGCGAGACGGCCCGGCAGGAGCTGTGCAAGGAGATCGCCCTGTGGCGCGTGGCGCTGGCGTTCGGCTTTGTCTTCGACGTGGATGATCTGATCGCTGCCCTTGGGGAGAACGGATGAGGAGATCGTCATGGTGACATCAACCGCAGGACGGTTCGTTTCAGGCTCGGACCGGGCTGCCTGTCATGCGCTTCCGGACAGCATGCGCAGCATCCGCCGCATGGGTCCCCTCGGGAAGTACGGCGTGTTGCTCCTGGGGATCATGGCCGCGTTCGGACCTCAGAGCGCCGCCGTCGCCCTCGACAGAGGCCGCACGAACTCCCCGGGGATAACGTTCGGTCCCTCGGGTGAGATGAAGTCCGTGGCCGCTGGATCCGCAACGTACTTCACGGATATCAGGCTCCGGATCATCAAGCCGGGCTGGTCGGGAAGCGTTGCGGAGCAGACGGACGCCAGCGCACGCGATGTCGTCAAGCGTACCGAAAACGGCGCAACGGTCTACACCATGACCCTTGCCGGCGATGGCGCATCGTTCCGCCTGCGCGAGACGATCCGGCGCACGCCCGCGAGCGCTGCCATCGCCTATGAGCTGACGCCGATCCAGGATGTGTCTGTCGAAACGGTCATGCTCCACGGCAGCATGCCGACAGCGATACACGCCGGCCGCACCCGCTACGTCGTGGCCTCAACGTCGGTCACGCGCGGCACATGCCCCGCCGCACTGCAGGAGAACCGCATCCTCTTCAGCACGCCCGCCGATTGGCTGGGCTTCTCGGCTTCGGGGGACATGGCGCTCCTCATCGAACACCAGGGACTGTCGTTCCAGTTTCAGGATGACCGCGCATTCAATGCGCCCGCGTTTGCTCTGCTGGCAACCGCGGCGGGCGGCCGGCTAAAGGCAGGCAGGCCTCTCCGGTTCGCCATGACGCTCAAGTTCGTCTCGCGCCGGACCCTCGAAGCACGGGAACGAGACGCCCAGAGGAGCGATCTGGCCGGTCTTCGCCTGAAGGACAACCGCAAGCTCAGCATCGCTGCTGTCACGTGCGACAGGACGCGCCTCAAAGCATACGAAACGGTCGAGGTCCACGTGGACCTGGCCGCAGCCTACACCAATCCGTTCGATCCCGACCAGATCAAGGTGGATGCCGAGATCGCTGTGCCGGGAGGGCGAGGTTCCAGCCGAGCCGTTCGTCTGCGCGTGCCCGGCTTCTTCGGCGTCCCCATGCGCGTGGAGACGACAGGCTCATCGGAGCGACTGCGCGTTGCGGGCAAGCCCGGCTTCAGAGTCCGTTTCATGCCGTCGGAGGTCGGCCGGTACCGCATGGTGATCGTGGCGAAGGACCGGACGGGCACGGTCCGGTCGCGACCAGTCTCCATCACAGTGATGCATGGCACCTCGCCGGGCCTGGTGCGAGTCTCCCGCAAGGCGCCTGCCTACTTCGCATTCGACAGCGGCAAGCCGTTCATCGCCATAGGCGAGAATGTATGCTGGGCATCCACCCCTACTCCCCTGGCATCATATCGGGCGTGGCTCAAAGGTCTCGGCGACGCAGGCGGCAACTGGGCGCGCCTGTGGCTTGCCTACAACGAGAAGGGCATCGAATGGAGCGCGGCGCCGACGCCCAGATCGGGCACGGGGACATACGGCGGTATCGGCCGGTACGCCCTGGACAACGCGTGGCGGCTGGATGAGATCGTGCGGATCGCAGAGCGTCACGGCATCTACCTCATGTTCTGCATCGGCACCTATGGTGAGTTCACCGAGGGCGGGTTTTTCAACGAGGGCATGTGGGCAGGCAACCCGTACAACAAGGCCAACGGCGGCCCGTGCGCCACGCCCGCCGAGTTCTGGACCAACCCGACGGCGCGAAAACTCTACAAGCAGCGCCTGCGCTATCTGATCGCCCGGTATGCCCACACCCCGCACCTTTTCGCCTGGGAGTTCTGGAACGAGGTTCCGCCCACGCCCGACCAGGCCAGATGGGTCGCCGAGATGGCGGCATTCGTCAAGCAGAACGACCCGTACCATCATCTGGTCAGCACCACCTACGGAAACGCGGACGTATGGAAATGCCGTGACATAGACTTTGCCATGACCCACATGTACGGTCAGGCGGGCAACACTCCCCTGTTCACCGACCAGATTGTCGCCCATGCGCGCGACCATCGGGCCTATGGCAAGCCCTACCTGCTCGCCGAGTTCGGCATTGACTGGCAGACGTCCGACTCACGATGGGACCCCCACGGCACCGGCATCAACATGCACAACGGCCTCTGGGCAGGGCTGATGGCCGGTGGAGCGGGTACCGCCATGCTCTGGTACTGGGACAGCTACGTCCATCCCAACAATCTCTACCGGCTGTTCACGCCCGTCCGCAAGTTCGCCGATACCGTGGATTGGCTGGGAGTGCGAGGCTCCGTGGGAGGGCGAGGCTCCGCGGGAGGGCGAGGCTCCCGCCGAGCCGATCCCGGCATCTCAAAAGGAGGCTCCGCGAGCCCATTGCAGCCCGTTGACGGTATCGTCATCCAGACTGGCCCCGACGCTCCGGAGACCTTCAAGGACCTGACCGTCGCCGGCAGCTTGCCCTGGGGCATGCCGGCGTCGGATCGGTACACCATCCTGCATGACGGCAGCGTTCGTGGAGGGCCAATCGCCATGGCCATCGGCAGCCCCGGACGGTCGGCGGTGCCCGAACTGCCGAGCAAGCTCACATGGGTCGTGGACCTCGAACGCCCGACGCGCGTCGTGCTGCGTCTCGGTCAGGTGTGCACCCGGGCGCGCATGGTGATAAAGGTGAACGGCGAGGTTCGGCTCCAGCGCGACCTGACCGCCGGTGAGCCTGGGGCCGGACCGTGGAAGACCTCGCGCAAGCTGGAGCAGTACAACGTCTGGGTCGCCGAGTACGACGAGGACATCCCGCTCGACCTGCCTGCAGGACACCATGAGATCGAGGTCAGCAATGCCGACGGCGACTGGTTCCAGATCGCCTCGGTGACCCTACCCGGTTATCACAGCAGCCGGTACCCGGATGTCACTGCGCTCGCCCTCGCCGGAGATCATACGCTCCTGATGTGGCTGCACAACCGGGAGAGCTCATGGAAGACTGATTTCGACGGCAAGAAACCGACCACGCTTATCGGCCTGCGGGTTAGCGTGCCGATCGCCCGCGCCGGGCAGTGGCAGATCGAGTGGTGGGACACGTGGACCGGCGCGATCATCCGTCGCGAAACCGTCGCCGTGCGCGACGGCTCGCTGAACCTGCTGCCTCCGCCGCTCGAGCGCGACGTGGCGGTTCGTGCCGTGTGCCCGCCCGCCGGAGGTGGCGGAGGCAATGGTGACACGAGCCGCGAAGCGGCGACGGAAGATAGCCTGGGGCGTTAGCCCCAGGTGGATGCGCGATACTCCCTCCGCCCCTTATCGTTCTATCCCCCCTCCCCCGTGCCTCCGCCCAAGGGCGCGAGGGTAACGGCCCGCCGCTGAGGCGTGGGATGGCGAGGCTCCGTGGGAGGGCGCCTGTTTGGGAGGGCGAGGCTCCCGCCGAGCCGAATGTCCCCGTTGGCACCGAGCACCTTCGCCCAGGACGCCGGAGCGAGCGTCA
>DYKI01000038.1:0-25021 GCA_020722705.1 Chthonomonas calidirosea
GGACGATGACCCTCCCAAGTCCACGTTCTCGCCCAACATCGTGCACCAAATCGAGCGCCCCGTCCCGTCTGCGGCAAGACCGGCAGCGCCGACTGAACCTCTAACGCCGCGGCACGAACACTCACCGGATACACCTTGCCCACATCGAACAGGCTCGGCTGAGCCCCGCGCATACCGGTCTTCGCCCACGATCCTAACAGGGAGTTGACAGGCAGGCAGACTATTCTGCCCCGGAGCTATTTCCCTGACACAGGCGAGCCCGCCGACTTTTCGGCCATGCTTCTAACCGGGCGGATTTGCCGGCGCCCCGCATGCGAGGAAGCCGCCGTCCACCGCCAGCGTCTCGCCTGTAATGAAGGAGGCTGCCGGCGAACACAGGAAGATGGCGGCACCAACAAGCTCCTCGGGCTCTCCGAAGCGCCCCATGGGGGCGTGAGCCTTGAGCCAGTTGCCTCGCGGAGTACCCTCGATCAGCGCTCGGTTGAGAGGGGTCGGAAACACCCCGGGAGCGATGGCATTGACGCGGATACCCAGATCGGCCCACTCGACGGCAAGGACCTGTGTGAGCTCCTTGACCGCAGCTTTGCTGGCGCCGTAGGCACAGACCCACGACAGCCCAACGTACGAGGCGAGACTCGCGATATTGACGATGGCGCCTCCTCCATTCTCCTTCATGAGACGCGCCGCAGCCTGACAGCTCAGGAAGGTTCCCGTCAGATTCGTCCGCAGAACGCGCTCCCAGTCGTCAAGCGCCATGTCTATCGCGGGCGCTTTGTGCGTGATCCCCGCAGCGTTGACCAGGATATCCAGGCGACCTGCCCTTTCCCGAACCTCGGCAAAGGCGCGCTCGACGGATGCCGGATCGGCCACATCCATGGCAAGCGCATCGTTGTCGGGCGACGCCTCTTTCAGCGCGGCCTGCGTGTCGGCCACCTTGCCCGGATCGCGCGAGCCAGCGAAGACCCGTGCGCCGCTTCGTGCCATGCCGAGCGCAATGGCCCTGCCCAGGCCGCTGGTGCCGCCGGTGACGACGGCCACCTTCCCCGTGATGTCGAAGTCCTTGTACATGCGCGTCCTCTCTCCTGTGTCTCGGGCGCTCCATGAGCAATCCCCCGCCCACAGAACTGGCGGGGGATCGGACATGGCTCACACCGATTATGTATCGGGTACTCGAAATGGCTTGCCCAGTCCGGACACCGTCACTTCTCTGCAACGATGCGCTCGACCTCGGCTCTGAACTTGGCATGCAGGGCTTCGCTGAAGCCGATGCTCATACCCCGCACGATGCCCTTGCGGTCAATCAAAACGTAGTGCGGGATGCCGCCGACCCCGTAGTTCTCCTGGTTCGACCGGTCACCGAACACGACAGGCCAAGGTATCTCGAACTCCTTGATGTGGTCGGCGTACTCGGCGAACTCCTGATCGGGCGTCAGGTTCCGCTCGGTCTTGTAGTAGCCGTAGTAGGTGGTGACCTCGACGATCTCGAAGCCCTTCGGCTTCAGGTCGGCCAGCATCTTCTTCATGGACGGATATCCGAGCTTGCAGAATCCGCACCAGTGCGCGCCGAAATCGAGCACCACAACTTTGCCACGCAGAGCGGCCAGGCTCTCAAACTCGCCGTAGCCTCGCTCTTTCTTGATTTCCGGCGCAGGCGATCCGATGAGTTTGGACTGGTTGATCTTGCCCACCAGTTGGCGCGCCATGCGGTTGTCGCGTCCGAGCTTCGCCACGCCATCCTCAAGAACCTTGAGGGCCGCCGCATCGTCTCCCTTCGCCTTCAGGATGTCGTAGCGCCCAAGGGCGATCTGAGCGATCGCGGTTTCAGCAGCCGCCTTCTCCTGGGCATCGGTCATCTTGTCAAAGGGGATACGGGCTTCGAGCGTGGCAATCAGGTCGAGCGCGGCCTGCGGCCCTAACTTGGCTGCGACCGTATCGGCGTAGGTCTGGGCGACGGAAGCCGCGAGGAATGCCGCAGTCCGGTTGTCGGGGGCTTTCATCTCGCCAAGCACCCTGACGATGCCCTCTGCATCACGGTTTGCCTGATAGCCCGCCAGAACGATCTGCAGTGCGGAATACCGAATCCTGCCCTCAGGTTCGCTGGTCAGGAAGCGCTGAGCGGCGACACCCGCCTCTTTGGGCATGCTCGCCGCCTGAAAGAGCTGAGCCAGCGCAAGGCACTTGGCCGGCTCCGTGGCGGCGATATCGGCCTTGGCCACGGCGGCCTTGGCCTTGGCCGTCCGCTCGACCATCAACGCACGGTAGTCGGGGACCTTCTTGTTGTCGCGTGCCTGCTGGATTTGCGACGCGTACCAGGTGTTGATGTCCTTTAGGGCGGCATCAGGGTCGTCAGCCGCCGTCGCGAGCGTGCTTAGCGTCATGGCCAGGGCCATCACGCTTGAACAGATCATGAAGCGCCGAAAGACTGTCATATGAGCACCTCTGTTGGGCAAAGTGTTCCGGTAGGTTCTACGCAGATAGTCAGGTTTCCTGCACCCGGTCGGCGCGGGTCGGCCATGAACCTGGCGCGTGCTTCTATAGGGGCTCATGGCGCCCGGCAGGGTGCCGGGAGGATCGGGGGCGAATAGGCTGCGCAGATTCGGCGCTCCCGCACACGCGAAGGCAGATGGTTACGATGAAAGCGGAGTTCATCGAAAATCAGCGCGCGACGCCGTTAAGGCGACACACCGGGTGACGACCGGTCAGGCAGGGTTCACCCGAGGGGCGATGATGATACGGCGGTCCGGCTCCTCGCCCTCACTGTAGGTCATGACGTCCGGATCGTCGCTGAGCAGCTTGTGGATGATCCTGCGCTCATGCGGCGGAAGCGAATCGATCTCGCACTCCTCGTTTCGGGCTTTCACCTCTTCGGCATACTCATGCGCCAGATCCGTCAGCATCTTCAGGCGGCGCTCGCGGTAGCCCCCTGCGTCGAGAAGGACGCGCACCCCAGGCCCGAGTCGGCGCGAGATGATCAAGTTCGCCAGAAACTGCAGGGCATCGAGCATGCGCCCGTGGGCGCCGAATATCCGTGCAGCGTCATCGCCAACGAGTTCGACCTTCAGGTAACTGCCTTCGACGCCACGTATGCTCGCCGTCATTGCCAGGCCACTGGCGGTGCATATCTCGCCAATGATCTCGAGAGCCGCCAGATCGCGCTCGTCCGGCGCGACCTGTATCTCGGGCTCCGAGGTTTCTGAACCAACCGTGTTCACGTCGGACGCAATATCCTCATCCGCAACAGGAGGCAGACCGGCAGATGGTGCATCCGGGAGCGGCGTCTTTCGCTTTGGCATGTCCTACCTCTTCTTCTTGCGCGGTCGAACGCGCTGTGGGGCGCTCGTGGGATTGAGCGACGGGGTCACAGCCTCCTGCGTCTGCTGACCCGTGATTGGCGGCATTGGAACCGTAGGCCCTCCGGACCCGGCTGCGGCCGCCGCCAGCTTCGTCGGTTTGTAAATCAACTCGTACTGCTGCCAGATGGACAGGATGTTCAGCGCCAACCAGTAGAGCACGAACGCCGAGGACCATTTGTAGCTGAGGAACATCCAGAAGAACAGCAGCGACGTAAACAGAGCCATGGTGCTTTGCTGCTGCTGCTGCTGGGGGTCACTGGCAGGCGTCATCCGCATCGTGATGTAGTTTGTGATCACGTAGATGGCCAGGAGCGGCACATCGGGTGACGCCAGGTTCAGGCCGAGGATCGGCTGCCCCATCACCGGCGGACTTCCGGCTGCGAACGGGCTTCCGATCCAGAGGAACTGCCCCTTGGCAAAGGCGATCTCATACTCGCGGATCGCGTTGAAAATCAGGATCAGGAACGGGACCTGCACGATGCCCGTGAAGCACCCGGCGAACGGGTTCACCTTGTGCTCCTTATACAGCTCCATGGTCTTCTGATTGAGCTCGGCTCCCTTGTACTTCTTGCCGAGTTCCTTGACGAGGGGCTGCATGCGCTGCATCTCGCGCATGGACGCATACTGCTTTTTCGTTAGGGGCAGCGTCAGGAACTTCACGATTACGGCCAGCAGGATCAGCGCCGCCGCATAGCTGTACGCCGGCTTCTTGCCGGTAAGCCGAACAAGCGCATCTATGATCTGATACTTCCAGTCCGACGAGTTCCGCCTGTCAATCCGGTCCATGAGCGCTTGCATGGCGCCGTCGGGGCCTGCGATCTTCCGAGCCGCTGCAGTCTGCGGGTACTCGTCGCGGAGCTGACGCCAGAGCTGATAGGCTGTGTCAAGAGCCTGCTTCTTCTGCGTAATCGTTCCCGGCAAGTCAGGACTGCTTGCGTACTGACCGCCCCTGTAGAGGGCTTCAGCGGCGCTCTCGACGTCCTTGCCGCGGTTCTCCTTGACGATCTCGGAGTACTCGTTCAGGGCCTCTTGCCGGCTCTTGAGCTTCTTGAGCAGCTCGGCCTTGGCGAAACGAGCCTCGGTCGTGATGGTGAGGTCGGTGTTTGAGTGCTCTTTGATGATCCGAGCGTATTCGGCAAGAGCATCTTTGTCCTGGCCGCGCGCCGCCAGCTCTGCAGCCCTGGCAAAGGGGCCGGCTTCCGATTTGCTGTCCTGCGCCAACAGGCCCGAAGCGGCCATGCACAGCACGGCTATGGCCGACCAGAACCCGAGCCTCGAAACCACGCGCATCCGTCTCCTCAATCCTCTGACTTACCTCTCATGTGACGCCCTTCGACGGCTCCTGAACCGGAACGGTCCGGGGTCTGCGCCGATCGCGCCCCATTCGGCTACGGTACCGGGTCATCTCCGCCGGAGCTCCATGGGTTGCATCTCAATATCCGCCATGCACCAAGGGCAATCCCGCGCAAGACGCCGTATTTCTCGATCGCCTGCGCTGTATACTCGGAGCAGGACGGTGTGAACTTACATGACGCCGGCCTGAAGCGCGCGGTGCGCTGCCACATCCGAATCGGCGCTATGAAGAGCTTGCGAAGCACGACTGTCATCTCCGGCCGCCAGCGGGCCCATCTCCGGATTCGAGGAGCAGTCCGGAGCGGCGCACCACGTCAATGACGGCTGCTCTCACGTCTGCCAACCGCTTGCCGCGCAACGACGCCCGGGCGACGAACACCGCGTCAGCACCCGGGCGCCACATTCCCACAGTGTCTGTACAGGCCGCGCGGAGCAGACGTTTCACGCGGTTGCGTACAACCGCTCCGCCCACCTTCTTGCCCACAACGAAGCCCACGCGGACGACACCGGCGTCCTGTCTCCTCACAACCAGCCTGAGGTGATCGTTGGAGCAGGAACGCCCTCTGGCAAAGGCTTCGCCAAAGTCCCTGGAGCGCCTGAGGCGATGGGCCTTTGGCAACATTCATCCATACCGTCCGCTTCGCATTCCCGGCGAGTCGCGGACAGGCCCAGGCCCTGGAATGGCCTAGACCGTAAGACGCTGACGACCCTTCAGACGCCGTGCCTTGAGCACGTTGCGCCCATCCTTGGTCATCATCCGCTTCAGAAAGCCGTGAACCCGCTTGCGTCGCCGGTTCTTGGGCTGATAGGTCCGCTTCACTCTTCCGAAACCTCCGCTGACAATGCGCAGAGATTATAGCACAGGGCGTTCACCATTCCGTTGCTTCGTCGCTAGACACGAAGGCGATGGCTATCGTCCGCCAGCAGCCTCGCCATGCGAATGATGACATAGGCGCGAAACGCGAGCGTGTTGCCCCCTACTGTCGGTTTCACTACGGTGGCGCGCATCAGATCCTTCGCGAAACGTGGCAGTCGCTGAGCAATGGCGCGCTTGACGCGCTTGGCAAGGGCGGCACGGGTATCGCCCGCCGATGCAGGAGCTATGCCCCCCAGCGCCTGTTGGATGATCTCAGGGGGAAGTATACTGCGCGCATCCGCGTCGTTCAGGCCCGAGCGAATCACATCGGTGACCCTGGGGGATTCGAGGATGTCGCGCGGGTCGGCGTTGGCCCCCCGGGTCGCATACGGGACGGAAGGACCTATTCGCCGCACCACTTCCTTGTACAGATTCTTCTCCGTCCGCAGACCATCGGGCAACCGACGGATGACCTCCAGTATCCGGCGCGCAAGAAGCGGCGTGATCTGCTCCACATAGGAGAGCTTGGCATCGGACAGCGCTGCAAGCACCGTCGGGATTCGGTAGGCGTGGTAGAGCTTGTCGCGCCACGACTCCAGGCTCTCGCCTGGCGAGCGACGGAGGAAGGGCGGGTATTCCTGGGGCGGAAGCCCGAGCAACTCGGGCACGTGCTTCAGGTTCTCGAAATCGGAGCATAAGGCCCCTTCGACGCTGAGCCTCGTCCCCAGCTCGGAGGTCACCTCCACCCAGCCGAACCCCTCGTCTCCTCGGATGATTCCCCGAATGCGATCATCGTGCAGACGTCGCCATATGTCCATGCCGTCGGCATAGCCGGCAAGATGGTCTGTCCTACCCTCGGCGCAGGCGATGAAGCGGCTCAAGATGTCCTGGACCGGCTCCTGCGACAGGTCGGTCGTGAGGTATTCGTGCCGAACGCCGACAGCCCTGGCCACGTCGCGCGCGACGCGCGCGTCGTTGCCCCGCTGGTGCAGCGACGCCTCAAGGCCCCACGTGATCGTTCGGAACTCGGGCGGGATGCCGATCCTGTGTTTCAGGAGGCACAGGATACCGCGGCTGTCATAGCCTCCCGATAGAGGCAGGACCCAGTCCGACCAATCCAGACTGCGCATCGTGCCGATCGTTTCATCCAGAGCCGCACTGATGGATGCCGCATATGCCGCTTTCGTCAGATCGGCCGGCTCGAACACCACCGGCGTCCGCGCCCCATCGCGCAAGCGCCAGGATGCCCGGTCAAGGATCACGGAACAGGCAGGCTGGATCCTGCGCAACCGACGGTCCCATGACCGTTCCGGACCGAGCGAACCGGTCGAGAGCATCCATGGGATCACGTTCGCGTCGAACTCGAAGCTGCCCAGGAACATCACGATGGCGCGCTGCGAGGTGGACGCGACGAACTGCTCCTCGTCCATGAAGTACCAGATGGTGCGCGAACCGGCCGGATCCGTGGCCGCCTCCGCCATATCCGGGGAGGTCCGGAAGAGAGCGTAGGACCCATCGGGGAGAGGCGATTCGGGAACTTCCCACGAGCAGGCGTCCTTCTCGTACAGAGCGCCGAGCAGTACCGACAAGCCTCGCTCATTGAGCGCATCCGATGCGTCGGTGCAGGCATAGGCGACACCGCCGTCGCAACGAACCGTCGTCTGCAGGTCCGTCTTCAAGTTGTCGGGCTTCAGGGCCTTACAGACCGACGCGAGTCGCGCGGTAGTGTCGGCATCGAAGGGGCGGCGGCTGCATGCGTAGAGAATCTTCGCCATGCGCGCCTCTAGCGGCCCGGCTCGACGAGCGAGGCCATGCAGTATGCCCGATCCATGCCGCAGCTCCGAGGATCGCAGGGAGGAAGCGTGGTTCGCAGGAAGACCTCGTGACCGCGCCGGGGCGCCGGCACGGTATCCGCCACAGCAAGCGTCCGTTCACAAGCCTTGGCCAACTCGATCACCTCCAGCGCAAGGCCCGGAAGGACAACACAGGCATCGGCACGAAACCGGATGCCCGGGGACGGCGCCTTGCGCGAACCGTGATTGGATTCCGCCCCGCACCTTGACACGGCGTCAGGCGGGCGGTCTCCTTATTCTACTACGTCATCAGGACCGAGCGGTTCTTTCCACCTGTCTATAGCCGTGAGAGACGCCGGAACCGACATCCAAGGAGGTGAACTCAGTGCTGCTCTATGCATTCGCCGTCGCTGCCGCATTCGCCGCCGTGCCGACGCGCGAGGAGGTCATCGTGGCGACCATGCGCCCTTACACCGGCACATCGGCCAGGGGCGTGGACCGAACGACGCTCATCGGCAAGGTCATGTGCGGCTATCAGGGGTGGTTCACCGCGCCGGGAGACGGCTCTCAGCGAGGCTGGTTCCACTGGGGGCGCGGCGACATGCGGCCTGGCAGGGCGACGGTGGACTTCTGGCCTGACATGACCGAACTGGACGCCGACGAGCGCTACGACACGGGATTCCGGCATGCGGACGGCAGGGTCGCCCGGGTTTTCAGCTCCTACAACCGCAAGACCGTGCTGCGGCACTTCCGATGGATGCAGCAGTACGGTCTGGACGGCGTGTTCGTCCAGCGCTTCGCCGTCGAGACCTTTCATCCCCTCGGCCTTCGCCACGCGACGACTGTGCTCGGCCACTGCCGCGAGGGCGCCAATCGGTTTGGCCGCACCTACGCCGTCATGTACGACCTGTCGGGCATGGGTGCCCGGCAGATGGACCGCGTCAAGGAGGATTGGCGTCTGCTCGTCGAGCGCATGCGGATCACAAAGGACCCGGCCTATCTCAGACACAAAGGCAAACCCGTCGTGGCCGTGTGGGGATTTGGGTTCAGCGACGGCCGCAAGTACACGCTGAAGGAAGGGCTGGATCTGCTCGACTTTCTCAAGAACGATCCGAAGGTCGGGGGCTGCACTGTCATGCTGGGCGTTCCCACCTACTGGCGCGAACTCAAGAACGATGCCGTTGGCGATCGAACGCTCCACGATCTGGTCAGCCGGGCCGACATCGTCAGCCCGTGGATGGTGGGGAGGTTCGGCACGGTTGAGGACGCAGCCCGGTTCGGGAGAACAATCTTCGAACCCGACATCGCCTGGTGCCGCCGGCGCAAGATCGAGTATATGCCCGTCGTCTTCCCCGGCTTCAGTTGGCACAACATGAAGCCCGAGAGCCGGCAAGACCTCATTCCGAGGCGACGCGGAGCCTTTCTGTGGGCTCAGTACGTGGCCGCCAAACGCGCAGGCGCGACCATGGTATACCAGGCCATGTTCGACGAAGTGGACGAAGGCACGGCCATCTTCAAGTGCACGAACGACCCACCCAACGGCGGCGGCACGACCTTCCTGACCTACGAGGGACTGCCCTCAGACCATTACCTCCGGCTCGTGGGTGAGGCCGCAAAGATGGTCGCCGGAAAGGCACCGATCAGTGACAGGATGCCGACGCGCAAGTGACGAGGTGGGCGCAGTTGTCCCATTCAGAGTCGCCGATAGCGCACCGCTGGGAATAGAGCAGCGCGCCCGCGGCTACTCGAGACGTTCGTACGGGGCGACGGCGTTGAGGCCAGGGACTGCCGCATAGTGCTTCATGTTAAACGTACATAGCACTGCATTGCGGTTGATTGCCTGGGCAGCGATCAGGAAATCCGGCAGGCTAAGTCCTGACTTAGGGGTTAGGTCGGTAATCAGTTCGGTGGCAAGACGCGAATCGGCAGGGTCAATATCCACGACGGCGAAACTCTTGAGGAATCGGACGGTTCGCCCCAGCTCCACTCGGTCCCGAGCACCCGTCAGCATCTCCCAAGCGACAGGGGCTGGTATGGCTACATGATCGCCAACAGCGCTCAGCCAGCGAGCCGCCCCTGGACGGCCGCGTTGGACCTCGATCATCACGTCAGTGTCGAGCACGATCACGCGACGCCTCGTGTCCAAGCAGCATCCCGAAGACGACGCGCGAACTCAACACTATCCTCGATGTCCGTGCGATCTGCCCACATGCCGAAGACCTCGGAGTCCAGCAGGTCTCGTCCCGTGCTGAGTCTCTCACGCGCGGTCGGCACGACCACTACCACCATCTCAGCGTCACCGACCGGCACATCAGGCGGTAGTTGGAGGAGGACCGCTCGGTCCTCGGGGATTCGCGTTCGAAGTGTCATGGTATGCGCCATCGTGAAGCCCTCCTGGCCGCTCCGAACATGCACCCTGATGCCGCATGCTCAAGGCTGCCGGCCAGCATGACTGATTGTAGCATGCGCATCACGGCCCTTCTGCCCGCAAAGGAACGTCGGGGCTCATGGGCGAACCACACATGGGCTGTCCGGCCCGTCCCATCAAAGGAGCAAGCACCCATGACCAACGCCATGCTTTCACAGGTCGGCAGCCTGGCAGCCGCGGCTCTGGCGGCCATGCCGACCGTCGTGGCCGGTAGCCCGACCGAAGCGCACTACACCCGCGTCCACATCCTCATCGGCGCGCGTGCGGGAGGCGACGGGTCGGGCCCGGCTACCGTTGAGTTTCAAGCCGCAAAACTGCTCGGCGGGAGGCTGACGGCATCTTCCGGCGTCAAAGTAATGCTGATGCGGGATAGCCTGTCGCAGCCGCTGAAGGTGGAGCCAGGGACCCTTACCATCCTGCTCGGTACCGTCGAACGCAATGACGCCCTTGCGTCGCTGTTCGCGCGACATCACATCCCGCCACTCACGGACCTTGCTCCGGGACCCGAGGGCTTCCTCCTCAAGACCGTTTCGGACACCGGAGGTCGCGTGGTGATAGCCGCAGGCAGAGACGACCGCGGATGCGTGTATGCCGCGGGCGAGATACTGCGCAGGGCACATTACCTCGTTGGGGCGGTTGGCTTCCCTCATGAGCTGGAAGTGCGCACGGCGCCTGCGTTCGGGTTCCGCGGCACTCAGTTCGGCCAGAGCCATGTGGCTTTGAATAAGGCCAAGGTCCGCCCATGGACCCAGGCCGAGATCGAGAGCAAGATCGCCGACTTCGCCCTGGCAGGCGCGAATGTGCTGCAGGTACCCGTGACTATCAAAGAGACGGACGCCACATACCGGTACATCAAGGGGCTGGGGCTCAAGACGATCGTCCACTGGTCGGCCAATGCCGGCAGCGGCCCGCCCGAATGGCAGGCGAAGGAGAGCATCGGTCGCGTCGGCTATCTCTGCCCATCCGTACCCGAAGCACGCCAGGAGCTTCTGCGCTCGGTGGAGGCCGCGTTCGCCAAATCGCCGCACTTCGACTATGTCAGTTTCTCCGGAGGCGATGGCGGAGGATGCGAGTGCGACCGGTGCAAGCCTTACGGCGCCGTATTCATCCGCCTCGTCGAGGACTATGCGGCGATCATCCACAGGTACCACCCCGACGCCCAGGTCATGTTCACCAACCAGAAGTTCGACAATGAGGACGATCTGGCCATCTTCCGTTACCTGCGCGAACACCCCAACACCGGTCTGCGGGCGTTCTGCGTTGGTCCCGGCTCCGACGCCATGTCGTGGCAGCCCGGCCATCGGCAGCACCATCGCATGGACCTGTTCCGCTACCCGGGGTTCGGGCCATTCAGCCGCTATATGCAGGAGATCGTCCATCAGCTCCCGCCCCACGTGGACCTGGCCTTCTACAACGAGATCACCCACTGGCGCTATGCCCAGCATGCCTACATTCAGGCTTACCCCAGACCCGACAAGGACGGCAACCATCCGCCACACTGGAACCATTTCATCTACGAGCGGATGCCCGATCCCTATCTGACCCAGGTCTACGACCGGCTGACGTTCTTCGCTTGGCCGCGCTATTACCGATGGGTATTCGGCGAGGTCGTCCGGTATGGTCTCGGCGACTGCACCCATTCGAGCGGGACGCATGACCACTTCAATCAGTGGATGTGGCAGCGGCTGCTCTGGTCGCCCCACAGGACGGCTGAGGACGTCGTGGATGAGTACTGCCGGACATGGTTCGGCCCCGAGGCCGCGCCGCTCATGGCCAGGGCCATCTTCCTCATGGAAGAGTATCTGCAGTGGGACCCCGAGCGGCCCATCACGCGCAAGACGAGCATTGACCGCTACTACGACCTCGTCATGAAGGCCGGACGGGTCATGCCGCCGCACCTGCGCGACCGCAACTGGCTCTGGCGCGAGTTCGCCCAGAAGGCCGCGATAGACAAGCGCACCAAACTCGCCGTCGCCCGGCAGATGGCCGTCCAGCGGAGCATCGAGCGGGACATCGCCCGGGCCCTCGCCAAGTCCGACGGGTCAGACAGGTCCGACTTGTCGGACTCGTCCGACCTGGACTTGCTGGTATCTCGCTGCCTCCTCCGCCTGTCCCGCCTGGCCGAGCCCCCCGACATGCGCCGCCTGCGCGAGGAAGCCGTCCGGCTCGGCGAGGAGAGCAATGCCCTCTATGGCGTACGAAGCGAAGGGCTGGTCAGCCTCGACCACGACTTCATCGGCCTGGGCTGGCTCAAACGCCAGCTCGAGCGCGCACAAGCTGCCGGGGGCAAAGACAAGCGGGAACTGCTGTGGACTATCGCCCATTACGAGGACCCCGGTCCCGGCGGCTTCTACGACAACCTCGGCACCTTCGAGCATGCTCCCCATCTGGTCAACGGCTACCCCTACGACCACGGGCAGCCCTACGTCGGCGACATGCTCGACGAAGGCAACCGCATCAGCCAGCGCACCATGGGCTATACGCAGGATGAGGAGCGGGGACTCGAGCTTCGCTACGAGGGGCTCGCCCCCCAAGCGCGCTACCGGATCCGGTTCACGCTGGTGCGACCCTGGTTCCAGCCCCGCTATGCGCATCGCATGAACCAGAAGGCCCAGAGCATCTATGCCGACGGCATTCCGCTGGCCGAGGGGCTCGAACTGCCCGAGAAGATGAGCGACTTCTTCACCTTCGACATCCCGCCTGAGGCGACCTCAGACGGCGTCCTGACGATCACCTTCCGCAAGATGCCCGACGTCGCCGCCGGCGACCGCGTCAGCATCGAGCAATGGCGCAACTGCGGCGGCTGGGGCACGCTCTGCAGCGAGGTGTGGCTGATGAAGAGGCCATGAGCCGGCCTCGACCCCACGCTCCGCCGCATGTGGCGTCAGCGCGGCCCATCGCCACAGAGGCGCACTGAACCAATCGGCGACCTGGCGGCACTATGGTAGTGTATGGCCATGCAGGTGCCGATATGCGCGACATGAGATTGGTGCGTGCGATCCTGTCCGGCAGTTCCGAACGGGCCGAGCGCTGGATCACGCAGCAGTATCCGCGCGTCTACAAGATGCTCCGCTTCCTGTCGGGCAATGCCGAGGTGGCGGAAGACCTCACGCAGCAGGCATTCGTACAGGCGTGGCAGGCCCTGCCGGCGTTTCGGGGCGAGGCACGGCTCGACACATGGCTGCATCGGATCGCGTACAGGCAGTATACGCACTGGCTGCGGGATCGCCGACCGACGGAACCCCTATCCAGCGCCGCGCACGTCGCCGACGAACGCGACGCAACCGGCTTGACCACGATCCTCGTTCGCCGTGCGCTGGACACCCTCTCTACGGAGCTGCGCGAGGCGTTCCTGCTCTTCTATGCGCGGCAGATGAGCATCAAGGAGATCGCCCAGGTTCTGGAGACGCCGGAAGGCACCGTCAAGTCCAGGCTCTTCGCGGCGCGGCGTGCCCTGCGTGACAAGCTGATGGAGAAGCCCGATCCGAAGCCGCAAGCCGTGCAGGCCGAGCCCGATGCCGCCGTGGAGGCCCTGCGATGAGCTGCAAGAGGCTCGACCACGTCTGCGAACCGGCTCCGATCCTGCACCGCGCACTCTGCGCCGAGTGTCGCCGTGGCCGAACCGCAGACCGCATGGTCGGCCTCCTGCTGGACTGCGTGAACGCCGAGCCCATCCCGACCGACGGTCCGGCGCGCGTGCTGCGTGCGCTCTCCATTCCCAGCGCAAACGTCGCCATGAGCAGGCTTCAGCGACGACGAGCCGCAGACCGCCTGTGGCGACGCGCGGCCCTGACGCTGGTGACCTTCGTGATTGCCGCATCCGCCTGGCTCTGGCACATTGACCGCGACCCCGGCATTCGGGTGCCCGAGCCGCGGATGCCGTCGCCCAATGCCTTCAATCACTTCCGCTCGGCCGGGCTCGCGCTAACCATGGACGATGAGATCGGCAAGGCGGCTGCTCGCCCATCCGGCCCGCGGCCGGCCCCCGTCGTTCCGCTCCACAAGCTGGAGGAGATGGTCAAGCGAAACGCCGAAGCGCTCCGACTGGTCCGCGCCGGCTTCGCCCACGAATACCGCGAGCCCCCCATCCGATCCTTCTCGCAAGCTCTTCCCCACTATGCCAAGGACCGTGGCCTCGCACGCCTGCTCCGCGTCGAGGCGATGCTGCACGAGCGCAAGGGCCACATAGCGCAAGCGAACGCGAGCGATCTCGACGCTGTCGAGCTCGGCATGCGCATTCGCAAGGGCGGCACCGTGATCGGGGCGCTGGTCGGCTGCGCGTGCACCGCCATAGGCAGGGTGGGCCTGTGGAATCGCCTTGACCGCATGAGCGCCGAAGAGGCTCGAGGCGTGTTGTCGCGCCTCGATCGGATCGAGGCGCTGCACACTCCGGTTGCCGACAACCTGGCGGAAGAAAAATGGAGCGGCGTCGCCGGACTGATCGAGATCATGAGCGCGCCCGACTGGCGGTGGAAGCTTGGCGACCTGACAAGCGCCGGCGACCCGTCTGAGAACGAAAGGCTGAGGAACCTGATCGGCTACGTTGTCGTGCTGCCGTACAGCAAGAAGGCCATTTTGGAGCGCTACCAGCGCAACCTCGATGAGCAGGTTGAGTATGCAAGGGCTTTCCCGCTGAGGCCGAAGCCGTCGCCCCGGTTGAACGTGGACCCGCTCGATGCGCTGCTCTACCCGCTCTTCGCAAGCCTCGTCATGAAGGATGCCATCGAGCGGTGCGCGCACGGCCTCCTCCGCGTGTCACTTGCCATGCGCGCCTACGAGATCGAGAAAGGCAAGCCGCCGCGCAACCTGATCGCGCTCGTTGAAGCGGGCTACATGGAGCGGATACCGAACGATCCGTTTCTGGGTAACCGCAGTTCGATCAGGTCCCGCCCGGGCATGAAGGGCCTGGTCGTCTACAGTGTCGGACCCGACCGAGTGGACAACGGCGGCGTTCCCATTGGGCGCAAGATGGCTTTCGAGAAGGACATGAGCTGCACGGTCATGGAGGACAGCATCGGGGATATCGTCGCGGGGGTCAACACACCGTGAACGCTCGCACCGAGCACACGGAGGTCTGCACTCGCCTCAGCCTCAAGGGCGGCCTGGGCGATGCATGGCACCGTCGCCGCTGCGCCGATTGCCGAACCGCGGCGCGTGCCGACAGCATGATCAGGATTGCGCTGGATTGCATGCGGGCCGAACACGAGATCGCGGACGCCGGACCTGCGGGCAAGACCCGAGACCGTATCGGCGCCATCATGGACGCTATCCGCATTCGCCCCGTATCGGGCGGCGTCAGGATCGCCAAGCGGATGACCAGGGCCACATTCAAGACGATGGCAGCCGTGTCAGTGCTCGTTGTCGCAGTGCCGCTGTGGACGCTGTGGCTCGACCGCGATCCCGGCGTTGACATCGCCATGCCCCGGATGCCGTCACCCAACGCATTCCGATACTTCCAGGAGGCAGGCATGGCGCTGTCGGGTGGCGGTCCGTTCGTTTCGGCGGCCATAGACGACGTGGCGATGCGCCTGCCATACATGACAGAGGTTGATAGCCTGCCTGTCGGCGCGCTGATGCCCCCGGCGTTCGTGAGCGCTCCGGCGTATACGACCACAGGCGAGTCACCCGATCTGGAGGAAGCTGCAAGGATAGTCGAGGCGCATGCCCCCTCTCTCGCCAGATTGCGCGAGGGCCTCCGGTACCCATACACCCAAACGATGACCGCAAGCCTATACGACGGATCGGCGCATCTGCAATACTATCGCAGTCTGGCGCGACTGCTTGCGCTTGATGGCTACGTGAAGCTCAAGCGCGGCAAGCCCAAGGACGCCGTCGCCAGTTACCTCGATGCTCTTCGCTTCGGTATCGCTGTCCAGCAGGGCGCACCGAGGGCAGGCAGGCTCGTCGGCCTGATCTGCGCGGGCATCGGTCGAGCGGGTCTTTGGGCTGCATTGAAGGACCTGGATGCGGAGACGGCTCGGTATGCCGCTGCGCAGATCCAACAGATCGCAGGGACCAAGCCGCCGATCGGCGCCATGTTCGCGGCGGACCGTCGAATCGGGTCGGCCATGCTAGCCGAGGCAACCAGCAGCCGTTTCTGGCGTCTGCGCGGATGGATGGCCATCTCGGGTGAGCGGAACGATCGCGGACCATGGTGGTCGGGCCCGGTAAACTACATTTCAACCCTGCCTGCAAGCCGGAAGAGGCTGATCGGGCGCTACAACGCCTATGTCTCCAGCGTCGAGGATCAGGCGAGTTGGCCCTATCCCCGGACACCGACCCGAACCGCTTGGGGCCGGTTTGACTTCTTCGGCAAGCTCTTCCTTGAGAGCTACAGCCATGTCTTCGTGATGAACGACCTCGACACGGCCCAGAACCAACTGCTCGCGGTGGCCCTGGCCTCCCATGCCTACCATAGGCGGAATGGACGCGACGCACGCTCGATCCAGCGTCTCGTGGACGCCGGTATGCTCCGGCACGTGCCGACCGATCCCTTCGACCCGCGCGCGAAACCGCTCCGGTATGCGGAGATCCTCGGCGAAACCGTGATCTACAGTATTGGGCCGGATGCGTGCGACGACGGCGGTGTACCCGCCATGCCCGGGCCCGATGTGGCGGGTGCAGGGCAGTTGTGCCCCTTTACGGAAACAGCCATCGGCGACATCGTGGCAGGCAAGACCGTCGGCCTGCAGGTGCGGAACTGCCGATGACAGGCGAGGGACACAGCATGGCTCGCACAACGCCACATCAGTCCCATAAGTCCCATAAGTCCCATAAGTCCCATAAGTCCCATAGCTCCCATCCACACCCATGACCGCCCACCCGATCACGCCTGACCCCATCCGCGCCGAGGACCTTGCGCGTCAGATCACTGAGACACGAGCCGGCAGCGTCTCATCCGCGCTGGTCGGTCTCTGGGCGTTCTGGTTCGGAGTGGTGGCCATCATCGCGCTGCTTAGCGGGGCGGAGCTCATGTTCGCCACCAGCGCGGTCGCCGCTCTGACCGGAGGTCTTTTGGCGCGGCGCGCGGAAGCGGCTGTGGCCTCCGCCATGCTGTCAAGTCTGGGCGCCGACGCGCTCGGTGGGCTCATCGAACTGTTGGAGTGGCCGGTCACTCGCGTTCGCGACGTAGCCAGATGGCGCATAGCTTCGCTGCTCAACGCGATGCGGCCGGAGGACCTCGACCGGTTGACGTCGGTCCAGCGCGCATGTCTGCTCGATACGCTCAACCCGCGCACGGCGTGGCTTCACCCGTGGTTCGTCGAAGGCGTGATATCCATCCTCCCCCACATAGCCGATGCACGAACCGTGCCTGCGCTGATGCGCCTGGTGAAGATGAGACCCTGGACCAAGCGGCTGCGGCGGATACGGGACGCAGCCCGAGCCGCCCTTCCCGCGGTTGAGGAGAAGGTGCTCACCCTCCGCGACAGCGCTGTTCGCAGTGCAGCATCCGAGGTGTCCGGCGCTTCAGACACTGCCAAGGCCCGGACCGCATTCGGCGCCGAACTCGGAGCGCGTCCACAGATGCGGTTCGGTTTCCTGCTCGCGGCCTGGGTGTTGGTTGTGCCCGCGTGCCTGATCTGGACGGTCGAGCTGATCAGACACGGGCACTGGTTCGAGGCTGCCCTGTATGCTGTGGTCGGCATCGGCACGACGCAGTTGCACCATTTCACGCTCTTCTCCAAACATGCCCGCATGGTGCGCGAGCTGATGAACGAGAACAGCATCGAAGCCATAGGCCGGCTCGCCGAGGCCGCCACATGGCCCGACACCAAGCTCCGCGCCGCGGCTGTCAGCGCGCTGACGCGCCTCCTGCCGCAACTCAAAGCGACGGACGCCCGACTGCTGACCTCGGCGCAGCGCGCGTGTCTCTACAGCTTCCTCAATCCTTCAGGTGCCAGAACGCATCCCGAGCTTGTTGCGGCGCTCCTGTCTGCGCTCGAACAGGTCGGCGATCTTGCCGCAGTCCCTCATGTCCGCGGGCTGGCCGCCATGTCCGCCCGGTCTGCACGACTGGAGACCATCCGTGACGCCGCCGAACAGTGCCTGCCCGCTCTCCTTCAGAAGGCCCAGACGAACACAGACCACCAGACGCTGCTCCGTCCCGCCGAAGCGCCCGGTCCGCCGGATGAGACGCTCTTGAGACCCGCCATGCCGACGCCCTCATCGGAGGCAGGTCTGCTTGTGCGACCGGCTCCGGCTCCGAGCGCCGACAACCACTCGTCGGGCGAAACAACCTCTTAGCGTACCCAGGGGTATACTCGCCGCAAGAGCGTTCGGCATGTCACGCCGGTTGCGTCACCGAGCCAGGGCGACATCTGCAGGCGGGCATCGCCGCTTTGCCGGGACCCGCTCAGTAACCAGGCCCACACGACGCAGCCGTCCGCGCGCGCCACGCGAATCATCACCGGAGCCATCTCGTGAACACAATCACCCCAAAGGCCGAGCCGGGGTTCCTTCGTAAAGACGATACGTTCTTGATGGTCATTGACCTTCAGGAGCCGCTCATGGCGGTCATATGGGAACGGGACCGGGTGGTCACGAACACGCTGATCCTCATGGAGGCCGCCGAGGCGCTCGGGCTGCCGATCGTGGTCACAGCGCAAAACCGCGACCGGCTGGGCAACCTGATTCCTGAGGTGCTCAGCCGTGTCGCGCCCGGCGCCGAGATTCTGAACAAGATGACGTTTAGCTGCATGCGCGACGAGGCCATCGCGGCGGCCGTCGCGGAACTGGGCAGGAGCCAGGCCCTGATCTGCGGCGTTGAGACCCACGTCTGCATTCACCAGACTGTCCACGATCTGCTCGCCATGGGCTATCGCCCCCATGTCGCCGCCGATGCGGTCTCTTCGAGAAGGCAGAGCAACTGGGTGGTTGCGCTCTCGAGGATGGAACAGTCCGGCATTACCGTCACATCCACGGAGATGGCTCTGTACGAGATGATGGAGCGGGCCGGTACGCCGGAGTTTCGCAGGATTCTGCCTATCGTCCGGTGACACCCGGCAATGATGTGGGCTCACGCCCCGAATCTGGAGGTGACCGCGTGATTCGCAAGACCGGATTCACGCTGATCGAGCTGCTTGTCGTCATCGCCATCATCGCGATCCTGGCGGCCATTCTGTTCCCCGTTTTCGCGCAGGCCCGCGAGAAGGCCCGACAGACCACATGCCTGTCCAACATGCGTCAGCTCGGGATGGGTCTGGCCATGTACATCAGCGACAACGATGAGCGGTGCTTCTTCTTCGGGCATGACTCCCAGCTCAGTCGGGCCAATCCGTCGGTTCCGCTCGGGGCAACGCGCGACAATCGCTGGTGGAACCAGATATTGCCCTACACGCGCAACAACGGCGGATTGCTCGTATGTCCATCCGATGGGGGGCGTGTTCCGCATGCGACGGAGAACGGCATCGGCGGCAATCCGCTCGTGCCGAGATCGTATGTGGCCAACCGGGCCGCCGAATGGCTCCCCCTCGCAGCAGTGGACAATCCTGCCGAGGTTGTCGTCGTGACCGAGAAGGGCGACCCCTTCGACGATTCGTGGTACGAGCCTCCGAAGAACCTCTACGACAAGTCGGGTTACGATCAACCCGTGCTCGCCATGCGCCGCCATACCGAAGGGGTCAACTGCACCTTCTTCGACGGTCACGCGAGGTGGATGAGCAGGGGAACGCTGCTGAGCGACCCGTGCGGGGAGCCCTGGGCAGGCGTCGCGCTGATGCGCCGTTACCCGATCCCGGGCGCTGCGCCGTGGCATCCCAACTGCCCGGGGTAGAACGGACCCCGACACAGGGGATCGGGCCTGTGCGGACTTGAGCCGAAGCGCGCACGTCGCCGGCCTCGGGCGGATCGTCCCTGCGACGTCGGTGCGGCAAGCCTCAATCGAGAATGCGAAGCGAGTCTGTTGGGCGTTCGAGGAGAAAGCCCAATCGTACTGGAGGATTGGCCAATGACAACGTTTGCTCTGGCAACGTGCTGCATTGTCGCTCTGTCGGGCGCAGAGCCCGAACCCAGGCTGACGGCGATCGAGGCTAAGCCCGTCGTCACAAACGCCAACCTGCTGGCGAACGGCGGCTTCGAGGAGCCCGGCACCGGGTCACCAGCGGCAGGCTGGCAGTGGGACCGACGCAACACGGATGCCACATGCACGCCGGACGAATCGGTTGCGCGATCGGGCAAGCGCTCATTGCGAATCACCAACAACACTCCGTTCGGTCCGCACGTCTACGGCATGCTGTGGCGAAGCGAGCCCGTGCGCCTGCAGCCAGGCAAGACGTACACACTCTCGGCGTGGGTTCGCTCGTCGAAGCCCGGCTCGATCGGCCTCATTACCGGTGCGGGTTGGCAGGTACGCGCCTATTCGGCCCAGACCGGCTCCGATTGGCGTCCCTTGAGCGCCACGTTTGTTCCCGGTCCGAGCGACGCCGACTGCATCGTTCGCGTATCCACCGAGCATCCGGCGACCGATGCGTGGATAGACGACGTGAAGCTCGAAGAGGGACCCGAGGCGACACCCTATCGCGAACCTGGAGTTCAAGAGCGCTTCGCGGTCATGCCTTCGGCTCAGGCAATGGAGCTGGAGACATCGGGCAGCTTCACCGTCCCGTTCATGGTTACGGCCCCGGAGCCCGCTGAGGTGCAGATGACTGCCAGACTGGGCTCGGGTTCGCCGATCCGCGCACGCCTCCGTCTCGCCGATGGCGCGAACAGGGTTGATGTGATCGGCACGGCCGGAGCCGTATCGGATCAGGCGCGGGAGATGAGCGTCATCGTCGAGGGCCTCGGGAAGGTCGGCACGGCGACGATGAGTGTGAAGCTCCTATCAGCGGAGGGCGGTCGGCGACTCCTGGCCGATCTGGAACGCGCCCTGCCCACGCTCGAAGCAAAGCTCGCCCGGGTCCGCAAGTCTGGTCAGGACGTCTCGGCACCGCAGGTTTCCATGGCCGTGCTCCGCGACTTCGTCCGCTACGTGGCCGAAGACCTTGACCGGGGTGAGGTGCGACGCGCATTGCACCAGATCCGAGATCTGCGGGACATATCCGCGCGGACCAGGAGAATGCTCGAATCGGCCATCGCCGGACGAACGAAGCTGCCTATTGTTCCGCGTTACACCGGTGAGCGCCGACCGGCGATCGAGAACGGATCGTTCGTCGGTCCGGTTCGGTCCGTTCGCGGGCGTGAGGAGCGCCGCCCCATCTTCTTCAACGGCTTCGGTCATTTTGGCCAGGCGGTTGCCGACATGGAGAAGTGGCCCGCCTACGGCACGAACATCATCCAGGTGGAGTTCGGACCCAACAGCGTGTTCCCAACACCGGACACCGTGTCGAACGCCCCCGTCCAGCACATGCGCAGCATAATGGATAGGGCACAGAAAGCGGGCGTCGCCGTGTGCCTGCTCATCAGTCCGCACTACATGCCCTCATGGGCGCTGGACAAGTGGCCACATCTCCGCAAGCGGCGCGACGGCTTCCTTCAGTACTGCCTCCACGCACCCGAGGGACAGGACCTCCTCAAGCGCTTCATCGCAACCGCCATCAAGCCGCTCGCCGATCATCCGGCGCTGCACAGCATCTGCCTGTCGAATGAGCCCATCAACCGCGAGGAGCCCTGCGAGCATGCAACGGTCATGTGGCGCGACTGGCTCCGCACCCGTCATGGAGACATCGCCACCCTGAACCGACGATGGGGCACGAGCCACGCCTCATTCGATGCCGTGCCGCTGCCCGATCCGTTCGGGCCTCGCCCAGCCGACCCCGTGTGGATAGACTTCATCCGATGGAACGAGGAGTTCTTCGCCGGCTGGCACCGTATGCTCGCCGATGCAGTTCATCAGGTTGCGCCCGACCTGCCGGTCCACGCCAAGGCGATGGCGTGGACGTTCCTCAACACGAGCGAGATCACCTTCGGCTACGGAGCCGACGCCACGCTGTTCGGCGGACTCAGCCAGATCAACGGCAACGACAGCATCTGCTGGTACTCCTTCGGGCAGGGCGAGTTCGCCCAGGGCTGGCAGCTCAACGCCATGGGCCATGACCTGCAACGGGCCGTGCTCGACGCACCCGTATTCAACAGCGAGAACCACCTCATCGTGGATCGTGAGACGCGCTATGTCCCTGCGGAGCATGTGTACACGACGCTCTGGCAGGCCGCCATCCACGGCCAGGGTGCCACCACCATATGGGTATGGGAGCGCACCTTCGATCCCAAGAGCGACTTCGCCGGCAGCATCATGCACAGGCCGGCCTGCGCCGAAGCGGTAGGCCTGGCCAATCTCGACCTCAACCGGGCCGCGCATGAGGTCACGGCCATCCAGCGCGCTCCGGCCCGGGTCGCGCTCCTGCACAGCGTGTCCGGGGCCGTGTGGAACACCGGTCCAGTCGGCGAGGCGCTGACCAAGGCGTACACCGCGCTCGCATTCAGCGGCATCAAGACCACGTTCGTCACCGAACGCCAGTTGGAGGCCGGTATCCTGCCCCGCACGCCGGTCCTCATCGTGCCGCCCTCGGAGCACCTTTCCGATCGAGCATTCGCCACTCTGAAGCGCTACCCCGGCAAGATCGTCTGCATGGGCGAGGGACCGTGCCTGACTCGCGACGAGTGGGGACACCCACGCAACGAGGAGCTCGCTGCCGCGCGGGTCCCATTCCAATCAGGGCCGACACGGTGGCAGGACTTGCGCCGCGATCTGGGCAGGCTGCTTGCCGCATGGCGCATTCGGCCCGACCTGGACCTCCGCGAGGGCCAATCAACCGTCGCCGATGTCGCCTGGCGCACGGGCCGCATGGGAAACCGGCTGATTGCCAACCTGTGCAGCTTCGGGCATACCGTCAAGAAGGTGACGCTGATGCGCAACGGCAAGCCCGTCGGCGCTACCGACATCAGCGGCAGGAAGCTCGGCCCGACACTGACGCTCGCGCCCCTGAAACCCATGCTGGTCAAGGTCAAGTGAGAGGGCGGCGCGCTTTGCGAACCGACGGCGTCGGATGGCTGGTTCGTGAAGGCGGTATTCTCATGCGGCTTCGAAGCAGGGATAGTCACTCTTGACGTTAGTAACGCCATACGGTACTATTGTCACGTGATCGTGAGTTGGGCCTGCGGCGAGACTGCTCGGATCTGGCGCGGCGAGGTGTCGCGCGCCTTTCCGATCAATGTGCAGACGGTCGCGCGACGGTGGCTCCGCATGCTGCACGTCGCCCGAAACGTTTCGGACCTGTTTGCACCAACAGGGAACAGGTTCGAGAAGCTGCGAGGTGACCGAGCCGGGCAATACTCAATAAGGGTAAACGACCAGTACCGCGTCTGCTTTTGCTGGCGCGACGGTGATGCACACGAAGTCGAGCTGGTGGACTACCACTGAAAGGTATGGCAATGGACAGGCTGCCTAACATACATCCCGGCGAGGTGCTCCGCGAGGAGTTTCTGGTCCCCCTTGGCGTCTCGGCGTACCGACTGGCCAAGTCCATCGGCGTCCCGCAGACGCGCGTATCGGGCATCCTGCACGAGCGGCGCGCCATCACCGCCGACACTGCGCTTCGCCTCGGCGCATACCTTGGCACGAGCCCGGAGTTCTGGCTCGGCCTTCAGGCACTCTACGACCTCGAGGAGGCCGCCAGAGCCTCGGCAGCGGACCTTGCCCGCATTCGGCCGCTCCACGCAACCGCCACATCCTGAGACAGTCAGGGAGGGCGAGGCTCCTGCCGAGCCGGACATCCGCTACCGCCGGCGCAGCCGAGGCCCCTGCTCGTCGGCGCCGATCGCCCGTGATCCGCTCACGGACCTGCCGGTCGTGGTCTGTTCTCATCCTGCGGCGTCGGGCGCCGAGATGACGGCCGAGCGTGTCGCCCAGATACTGGTCTGCCTTAACGCCGAATGGCAGCATGACGCTGGTAGACAGTAACGTCTGGCCGGCTCTGGTCTTGAAGGGCCAATCCCATCACGGGACGGCTTCGAGATGGTTCACGGAACAGGCCCGTCCCGGCGACGTGCTCTCCTGCCAAGCCGAACGCGCGCACCCGCCTGGGCCCTGGCGATCCACTCCTCAACGATCGCGTTCATAGAGAACGATGCCGTGGTCGAGCACGTCCCGAACAAGGGGATCGCCGAGAGCATATCGCCGGGCGGTGTCGTCGGGGCGGCGGGCCAGTATGTCCACAGCGAACGTCGGCTCAACCCGGTTCGCGATCTCCGGCGATGCGCGCAGTGCGCGGCCTCCGAAGGGCATGAGCACGAAGAGGTCCACGTCGGAATCTTCGGTAACCGCGCCGGAGGCGTGCGACCCGAACAGGATGATCCGATCCTGGCGAAACTCCGCGGCGATCCTGGCGGCGAGATCGCGTATCTCGTTTGCGCAGACCATGCGCTCTGCCGTTTCGACTGCCATCGTCGCGCACATAGCGCCATCCTACCATGGGGTCCAACATGCACGCGTGTCCACAGAGGTGACGCTTTGTATGCGTCCGGCAATGTCCATTGCCGCTCCGGTCCCAACTGCGAATGGCTCACGTGTTCGAGTCGGGAGCCGTCGGCGTCGCGAGCTGCCCTTTCGATTGCCGATCGAGCCACGCCCGCCCCTTGTCGCTGATCGCCCAGACACCGTGCGGCGAATCGTCGCGGACAAGCCCTTTCTCCCGCAGCGCATTCCGCGCCCACTGGGCAGCGTTGCGCCATCGCGGTTGCTCAGGACTGCTCGCCAGAGGCTCAAAGTCCACGTCGGCGGTGTGCATTTGCGTCATGTGAAGTCCTCCCTTCCGTCGCCGGAGCCCATGGTGGAATGCCGCAGGAGCAGGTAACCGTATCGGGCATCAGCAACCATCCTCAGGTATGTGACAACGGAGGTCCGTCGTTGACGGAACCGGTTCGCAACGCCATCGCGGAGGCTGCGATCGGGCTCCGGCATCCGTATGAGCCACCCCTCAGGGACCTGCGCCTCTACGGCACTGCTGCCCGCAACGACGCCACCGACGGGTCAGACAGAGACCTCCTCGTCATCCTGGACGAGCCCGTCAGCCCCGGACGGAGATCGAACGCGCGGGGCCTCACGCGCCTCTACCGAAACGTAGCGCACACGCTACGGAATGCGCGGTCGGATCAGGCGGATCAGGCGGATCGGTCGGATCGGTCGGATCGGTCGGATCGGACGATTCCATCATCCTCATTTCCCGTCCCACGCTCTCTTCGCCCAGGTCTCCATGGCATCGTATTTGTCTTCCCAGGTGGTGTACATGGCGCCGACGATGCCGGG
>DYKI01000038.1:25121-29583 GCA_020722705.1 Chthonomonas calidirosea
CCATGGCATCGTATTTGTCTTCCCAGGTGGTGTACATGGCGCCGACGATGCCGGGGATGTCCCTGGTGTTGGCTTGCCACCTGGCGATGGCGTCGCCGGTTTCGTCGCCGTCGTAGTAGCCCGAGAGGATCTGCTTGAGGCCGAGGTCGGCGAAGAACTTGCAGTTCTTGCCCTCGAGGCCGCCGTGCCAGTTGACGATGCCCACGTCCTTGTCGAGCCCCTTCCACGAGCCCTTGAGCGTGCCGTTGACGGCATAGTAGTTGTCCACGGCGTTGTGCATGGGGTCGAACATATCGCTCCAGACCCAGATGCCCGCGTCGGGCCGGATGTCGCGGATGATCTGAGCGGCCTTGCGCACGTTGTCGGCGAGCAGCTCACCGGGCGTCATCTTGCGGCTCCGGCATAGCGCGCACCAGTTCATCACCCGCATCTCGTCGTGCGACATAAGGAACGCCACCGGCTTCAGCAACGCGTCGGCCTGCCGAACTTCCTCACGCCATTCGTCGAATATCTTCGGCTCGCTCACGCAGCTCGTCAGGCGATCCTCATAGATGATGATCGGGTGGTAGTAGCTCACGCGCAACCGCTCGCCGTCCCTGATGCGCGTGCCGGGCTTCATGCGGATGATGGGCGCCTCATGGAACGCTCTCCACGGATGGAGCATGGGGTCGCGGATAGGCTCGTAGTCCTTGCCCTCCTCGTAGACCGTGCCACTCTCGGAACGCACGGTGACCGGGCAGCCGGGCCTGCGCAGGACGTTGACGAGCCCAATCTCTTCAATGCTCAGGTCGTCCCACCAGAGCTTGCCGTTCTTCCCCGACCATGAGCCGACGTAGAGGTTCGCCTCCGTGTGGTCGAAGGTGTTGAACACGATGTCGCAGCGCTTCCAGTCCTGCGTGCGCTCGACCCGGAAGGTCTGGAAGCTGATCTGCCGGCTCGTGTCCTTCGACAGCACCTTGATCTCGGGATTGGCGGGCGCGAGGTCCTGCGTCTTCACCCAGACCGACACGTGGTACTGGCGGAAGGGCTGGAGCTTGATCGGCTGCATGATGCGGCAATGGCGATGCTCGTTCTTGCCGATGCTCTCCATGCGCAACGACGATCGGCCGCCGTGCTTCACCTCGCGGTCCACGAAGGTGGTCACGCCCTCGTCATCCTGCCACTGCCAGCCCAGGCACTTGTTGCCCGAAACCTCCTCGAAGCCGCCGTTCTTAAGCGCAGTCGGATTGTCGGGCACATGCTTCGCCACACCGTCTCGGGCCACGAAGAGCGCGTTCTCGACCGGCACGCCCTCCATGTAGTTGCGGTCTCGCGAGTTGCCCATGACGATGGCGATCAGACCCAGTCCGTTGGCCCTGGCTGCCTCGCGCAATGCGGCCGCCCGTTCCGGCGCGACGTTGTACGATAGCACGACACCGTTGTAGCCGGCAGCCTTCGCCCGCGGCATCCGCTCGATGACGCGATCCACCTCCTTCGCGTTGGCCATATCGCGCCACACGAAGAGCCAGCGGCGCTGCAACGGAGACGGGGAGGGCGGGCCTTGATGCGTGAGGTCAGAAGACGTGATCGAGACTGCCATAGCCATCCAAACAAGCACATGCGTCGCTCTGGACATAGCGCGACCTCCCGGCGGCATAGCCGCCAATCTGCAACGATGCGGACAGGGTTCGGCGCACTCGCACAGAACTCCTCTCAGAGGCACACATACGGTAACGGCTCAGAGACGGTGAGAGGGCTTGCCCAACAACCGGCCGTCACGTCCCCGATGAGGGAGGGACGGCGTCCTCGCCGTCCGAAACACCGGTCATCGGTGATGATGCCGCTGCTGACAGCATCCGCACGTCGTTCCTTGAGCCTCGCCGTCCGAAACACCGGTCATCGGGGATGATGCCCCTCCCAACCGGGGCGGACGCACACGGCCCTGGGGGGATGCAGGCATGGGCCACGACCGGTCGGTATAGTGCCGAGCGAGGGCGAACCAACCGCGTGGAAGGTGCTCCTCTTTGACGAAGGGCTGGGCCTTGCGGTTGATTCGCCCCTACGAGCTGCGCGATTGAGATGGACGCGCAGTTGCGCCCCACGACAGGTCTCACCGCACCTGACCTGTTGCCGGCCGCGCTGCGTTACCACGCGGCCGCTCTGCGTGATATCATTGACAGGTATCAGCCGCGCGGTCGGCCATCCCCGAACGGGCGGAGGGGAGGATGCCATGGCCAGTCGGTTACGTAAGGTCAGGCCGCGGAGCGCCCGAAGGAAGCGTGCCGCGGTTGCACCTGTCGCCGTATCGCCGGGCGATGTGGCACGCCTGGGCAGCCGGTGGCCGTGGGTCCGCATGCTCGCACTGAAGCGGGCACAAGCCGCCGACCCTCTATCGAGCGCCCCGCAGTGCCTTGAGCTGATTGTCAACTCGCTGGCGAGCCGGTGGACGCGCAACGCCGCTCGGAGGGCACTCGTCACGTGGCTGCCGTTGGTGTCAAACCGGGGCGGCCTGCGCCTGGGCGATCGGCAGGTGGTCCTCTTGCGTCAGACCACACGGCGCTCTCTGCCTTACCGGCACGCGAGCTTCGTGGTCGCAGCGCTCGGCGCGTTGGCGCGTCTGGACGATGTCGAGTCCCGCAGCGTCGCCGAGCAGTTCCTCACCGACGCCGTTCAAGTTCCCACCGGAGCCGCACCGGCGCACGACCCCTGGGGCGGCCTTCCCCAGTCATTCTGGGGCACTCAGCGTTGGGCGCAGCCGTACGATCAGCTCGAGAGGTTCAGTCAGGTCCGGCGCGCCGCGGGCGAGTGTCTGCAGCATCTGAACCTGGTGCAGGAACAGCGTCTGCAGCGCGGCGTCCTGGTCAGCCCGGCAGATCCGCCTACCGATGTGCTCCTGCGGCCAGCCGATCCCAGAACACCTGGACATGACCCGACGCTGGTTCGACCCGCGTCGCCACCCGAGCCGAATGCCAGGGGATGACATCGGATCGGGTGACACCACCATGCTCGCACGGTTGCACCGAGCAAGAGCGGCCAACGCGGTCATGCGTTTGCGGGTCAAGCCGCTTTCGTTGATGGCTTCACTCTGCCAGGCACGATCTCAGCGCAAACCAGCTCGCCTGCGCAGTTGCGGCAGTACCTCCGTCCCCCTCACGTACTGCTCGGATCCCGCCGAGTGGAGTGCACCCCCGTTTCCGGACACGTGAGCGAGAGGGAACTGAAGGCGGCCTGCACCATGCCACTCACCACTCACCACTCACCACTATCCCTTCACCCACACCGCCCCGGCCCCCGAGCCTTCGCAGCGCACGCGACCGGCCTCTTTCATCCGCCCGAGCACGACGCGGATCATGTCGCGTGAAACGGTGGGGCAGAGGGCCTCGATATCCCGCATGCGGAACGAGCCCGGCAGCCCCTCGATGGCCTCCTCGACCAGCCGGGCTTTGGTCCCGCGCGCGGTTTCGAGGTCGGCGGTTCGCTCCTCAAGCTCGTCGCAGGCCCGCGCCAGCGTCCCGAGCATGAACTCCGTCCATGGCCGCAGGCTGTGACGGGCCTCATGCCAGCCCATGGACGACTGCCGCAAGGCCTCGTAATAGCTCTGCCGATTCGCCTCGACGATCCGCTCCAGGCTCACATAGCGACCGACCTCGCAGCCGGACCTATAAAGCAGCAGCAGCGTCAGCAGCCGCGCCACGCGCCCATTGCCGTCGCTGAAGGGGTGGATGCAGAGGAAATCGAGCACATACGCCGCCGTGATCAGCAGGGGATGCACCTGACCGGCCTCCAGCTCCCGATCCAGAAGCCGGTGAAGCGTGGCCATGGCTGCAGGCGTCTCCGCAGCCGAAACCGGCTTGAAGCGCAGCTTCCTCTGACCGCCGCGGCCAGCCTCGACGATCTCGTTGTCGGCCCGCTTCCATGCGCCTGCCGGCGTGCCGGTCAGCGAGTGCAGGTCCCGATGCAGCTCCAGCGCCAGCTCCGGCGATGGCCTCAGCCGCGCATGATCGCGATGGATCCGCTCCAGCGCCGTCCGGTAGCCCGCTATCTCGCATTCCGACCGCTCCCGTGGGGCATCGCCGCCCACGAGTATCTCACGAAGCCGCTCGGGCCGGGCCTCGACCCCCTCCAGCCGGTTGGAGCACTCCACGCTCTGGATCACCGCATGCTCGCGCAACCGCTCGAGCGCATGCGGCGCCCGCCGCCTGAGCATCTCCTGCCGCCCCCGCTGCTCGGCCAGCCGCGAGATCAACAGGATCGCCTCATGGCTCACCGGATGATTGTGCAGAAAGTCGTTCTCAAACGATCGCATAGCGGATTGATATTACCACCATCATTACCACCATTGATGGGATCACCGGACCATCGCCCGCCGCATCTGTCCTGTCCGTCCCATCCGGCCCAGCGCCCCGCCGGCTGCCGACACGTCCGATTCCGCCTGGGTTTCGATACGAGGCTCGCGAAGGTGGTCTCGGTTCGATCGGGCGCT
>DYKI01000194.1 GCA_020722705.1 Chthonomonas calidirosea
TGACCGGGATTACGCGATCGCCCCGCCGTCGGGAGGGTCATCGTCCTCGATGACCCCTGTTAACCGTCGGCGCCATGAAGGAATGGCGATTGGCCGTGCCGAACACCAGAAAGGACGCGATATCCACGCACGGCACTGAACACGTCAGGAGGTAGGAGCATGGCGAACGCGGTTACCGACATACAGATACCCGGGCTACGTAAGCGGGCAACCGGCAAGGTGCGCGACATCTTCGAGGTAAGGGACGCGCTTCTGATCGTCGCAACCGACAGGGTTTCTGCGTATGACAGCGTCATGCCGACCGGCATACCCCTGAAGGGGGCTGTCCTGAACCTGCTGTCTGAGTTCTGGTTTCGGCACCTTCGGCCGCTTACGGTCAACCATGTGATCTCAACCGACACTGCGTTCATCATGGACTGGATCGCTGAAAGCGGTGGCACGGTCTCCGACGCCTTGTTCGAACAACTCCACGGGCGCGCCATGCTGGCGGTCGAGGCTCAGATTGTACCGGTTGAGTGCGTTGTGCGCGGCTATCTGGCAGGATCACTGTGGGCCGAGTATTGCGCCGAAGGAGGCCCGCAGCGAGGCGCGGAACTCCACGGCATCCAGTTGCCGCCAGGGCTGCGCGAGTCTGACCAACTTCCCACGCCGATCTTCACCCCCGCAACCAAGGCGGCGACCGGGCACGACATCAACATCAGCGTCGCCACGATGGCCAGAGCTATCGGTGAGGAGACAACGAACCGCCTGGCCGAGCTGTGCCTGAGCATCTACACCCGCGCGGCAGCCATCGCTCGCGAACGCGGCATCATCATCGCGGACACCAAGTTTGAGTTCGGCACGCACGCAGGCTCGTTGATCCTGGCCGATGAAGCGCTGACCCCGGACTCCTCTCGGTTCTGGGATGCGGAGACCTACACGCCCGGCACGGGCCAGGCATCCTTCGACAAGCAGTACCTGCGCGACTGGCTGGTCGCATCCGGATGGAACAAGGAGCCTCCAGCGCCGAACCTGCCCCAGGAGGTCGTCGAAGGGACCTCGCAGCGGTACCTCGAGGCTTATCGGCGACTAACCGGGCATCCGCTGACCCTGTAGGGGCAGCCCGTACCCAGGATGGCATGGACCATGCGCTTCCTCGGCTGGCGAGCTCCACTCGCGGAGTCTCGGGAGGGTCATCGTCCTCGATGACACCCATCGCGCGGCGCTTCCTCGGTTGGGGAGCTCCACTCGTGGAGAGTGTGTCGGACGTCCTGATCGAAGAGCATCCCGCCGCCCCATCAGGCATGCCCTATGGCCCGCCAACGGTAGACATGAGCGGATGTGTTGTCGGAGTTCCCAGCGCTCGCGTCGGCAGACGCCTGCTTGAGATTCTCGCCGTCCGCTCGCAGAACCCGTCCCGTCCATTCGCGCTCATACCTCCGGAGGTTGTCGCGGTCGAGAGACTGTCGCACATCCTCCCCGACTCCGGTCGGCGACGCGCATCGCGGACCGAGGCTCTTCTGGCGTGGGTTGCGGCGATGCAGCGCGTGCCCGACGCCGTCGTGCGTGACGCACTGCCAGTGCCCCCCGACTTCAAACTTAACGGGAGGGTCATCGTCCTCGATGCCCCCCATCGGGAGGTGCCAACCGACATCAGCGGCAAGGACCTGCTGAAAGCTGCCGAGTCCATGGGCGAAGTCCATTCCATGCTCACGCGGCACAAGGTCACCGCGCATGACGCAGCCCGCACAGTGGAGCGGCTCGCACCGGGACCGAGCGCCCGACGATGGCAAGCCATCGCCATCCTGGATGATGCATTCTCGGCTCAACTGGAGTCCGCCGGTCTTAAGGATCCGGATGCTCCTGCCGGCGCAGTCGCCGACGCCGCGGCGCTCACGAGAACGCAGACCGTGTCGAGCGTCATGATCGTTCACTCGCCGGAGATATCCCCCTGTGTCTGCTCGGACCTTGCCGGCGCGAACCTGTCGGTTACCCATCTGGTTTGGGCTCCGCCGGATTTGAGTTCAGCGTTCGACATGTGTGGCCGTCCCATTGCCGAGGCGTGGGAAGCCCGAACCGTGCCGGTAACCACCGACATGATCCTTGCTGCGGACTACCCGCGGGATCAGGCTGCTCTCGCTACCGAGATCATCGCCGAGCTTTCGGACCGGTTCGGACCCGACGACTTTACGCTGTGCCTGGGCGATCCGGCGATGGAGCCGATCGTGCGCGAGATGCTCGCCGGAGCCCACGTCGCCACTCACGGAGCCTTTGGCCGCCCATTGGATCAATCGCGGCCCCTGAGACTTCTGACCGCAGCCGCCGCCTTCCTGGAAGCGAGGGACGCGGCATCGTTCGCAGCGCTCATCCGGCATCCCGACCTTGATCCGATCGTCGGCGCGTCGCTTCCCGGCGGCACGGCCGCAGCCATGGCAATCCTCGATCGCTACCGCATGGAACGCCTTGCGACGCGTCTGCCGTCGGGAACACGCACGAGCCGCGACGAGTGGGCGCCGCTCCAGCACGCCGTCAGGGCCCTCGAACGCACATTCGCCGGCATCGGCAGTCAGGCTCGGCCCTTGACAGCATGGATCGAGCCAATCGCAGCCGCACTTGCCCGCGTTTACGAGCCGGTTCTTGGCGCAGGACTCGACGATGGAGCCGAGCTGCGCGACACGATCGAGCGCGTCGGCGGACTTCTGCGCGAGACAGCAACCGCCAGCCCGGTTCTGGCAGACGCTCTGCGGGTCTCGGGACCGGAGGCACTGCGCATCGTCAGCCACTTGGCGAGACGTGTGTCGGAGCCCGAGACTGCCCGGAGAGACGCCATCGAGATCGTAGACTGGTTCGAGCTGGCGTACGACGACGCTCGCGTCAAGATCATCTGCGGTATGAACGAGGGCTTCATCCCCGAACCCGCGCAGGCTGACGGTCTTCTGCCTGAGGCGTTGCGGCGTGAACTTGGCCTTCCCGACAGCCGCTCGAGGTATGCCCGCGACTGCCTGCATCTGTCAGCGCTTGCGGCCACATCGCCGCACTTACGCATGATCGTTGGCCGCCAATCGGTGCAAGGAGACGCCATGCGGCCCAGCCGACTGCTGTTTGCGTGCGATGGCGCGACTCTGATGCAACGCGCCGAGTTGCTGTTCTCCTCGGCCAACAGCCGGTCGAATCTCCCGTTGCCGTACGTGCATGGCCACACCTCACGATTTGCGCTGCCGCGCCCGCAGCCGCCCGATGATCCCGTCAACCGTCTTCCGGTTACAGCCTTTCGCGACTATCTGCGCTGCCCTTATCGGTTCTACCTGCGGCACATCCTGCGTCTCCAGTCAACCGCCGATGACCTACTCGAGATGGACGCCGCACTGTTCGGCTCCTTGCTTCATGACGCACTGGGCGACTTCGGCCGCGGCCCGGCGTCCTGTTCAACGGACGCGCGAGACGTTCGGGACGCGCTCGATGCCGCGTTGGCGGCCGCGGTCGCTCGTCGGTTCGGCGATGAACTCACTCCGGCCCTGGCTCTTCAGGTCGAGAATGCACGGGGCAGGCTGCGATCATTCGCCCAGTGGCAAGCCGACCGCGCTCGGAACGGATGGTGCATTGTGCAGGACGGGTGCGAGGTCAGCGCGGAAGGCGACCTGAACGTTGACGGAACCCCGTTTCGCGTGTACGGACGCATTGACCGCATCGAACGGCACGAGGAGACCGGCGAGTACGCCATATTGGACTACAAGAGCGGTGATACGGTTCTCAACCCCGAGCGGACGCATCGGCGGACCCGTGATGGGATCACCGTTTGGACAGACCTGCAGTTGCCGCTGTACAGAGCGATCGCCCCGGTTCCCCGGGACGCGAGCGTGACCCTCGGGTACCTCGGCCTCGGCAAGGACCCCAGCGCGAAACCGCTGATGGCAGCCAGATGGACGCCCGACGACCTTGCCGACGCCATGCAATGCGCCGAGCAAACGGTGCGCAACATACGGCAAGGGGTATTCTGGCCGCCCAATCCCGAGGTGCCGCCGAGCAACGACGGTATCGGCGCGATATGCTTCGACGGTTGTGCGGACCGCTTTGTCCTTCAGACCCGCACTCTCAGCCAGGGCTCGCCCCAAGCGGCGGAGGATAACGGGTCATCGGGGACGGCGCCCCTCCCGGACGTGTGGCATCCGCTATGAAGGATGTCGCCGTTCGCGCTTCGGCCGGGTCGGGCAAGACCTACGAGCTTGCCGTTCAGTTTATCGCCCGCCTTGTCCTCGGTGCAGACCCGGAATCCATCGTCGCTGCCACGTTCACCAGGAATGCGGCCGGCGAGATACTCGATCGGATCATCCAGAGGCTCGCATCCGCTGCGGCTTCGACTGAGGAGGCGGATATTCTTAGCCGCGAGATCCTCCGCATCGTGCCTGAACCAGCCGGCCCTCTCTCCAGCGAACTGTGGCTCAACCTCCTCATTGCCTGCTGCCGGGCTTTGGATCGCATGAACATCGGCACGATTGATTCGCTCTTTGTGCGCGCGCTGGCAGCGTTCCAGTATGAGGCCGGCTTGATCGCCCCGCCGCGAATGGGCGATGAGCGTTCGCCTGAGGCGGAAGCCATCCGAACCGCCGCGCTGCAGGAGACACTGGCGGGAATGTCGGCGGAGTCGGCGCTGGAGATGCTTCGCGATCTGTCGGGTGGTTCGCCGGCTCGGTCGGTCCTTCCACGAATGAAACAGGCGGTCAGTGAGCTGCTCCCGCTCGCCTCAGTGACCGCACCGTCGGCATGGGGCGCGCTCTCTCCGATCCCGGAACCGGACCCCGGTGAACTCGACGATGCGATGGAACAACTCGAGCGGATCGCGTCGGCATCCGGCTCGCGGGCGCTTGCCAAAGGGCTCCTGAAAAGCGTTGCCGACGCACGCGGTCTCCAATGGGAGGCCGTACTCACAACGGGAGCCTCCGGCAAGGTTGGGCTCAGCCTCCCCAACCGCTCGGACCGTACATCGGACGGCGAGGACGCCGTCCCTCCCGCATCGTCCTCGATGACCCACATCGCGGA
>DYKI01000195.1 GCA_020722705.1 Chthonomonas calidirosea
ATGGCCCGCCCATATGCGTTCGTAAAGTCGGGTACAACGTAGGGGAGTCGGGCCTCGTTTCGGTCCGCTTGTGCCTGGGGCTCATCGGAGTCCCTGCACGCAACTGTGTAAGGAGTGTTGGATGTCGAATCGCATTCAGCGCCGGTTGTCCGTTCTGGCCGGCATGACGCTGTTCGCTCTCGCCGCGCCGGCGCTGAGCCAGAGCCGCGAGACGGTGCCGCTTCCCCTGAAGTTGCCGCGCCCGGTTTTCGCAGGCACGCCCAAAGACATACCGGCGGGAACTACGGTCGAGAAGCCTTCGGGCAAGCCGCGCCCCATCCCGCAAGTACCGAAGGGCACCACCAATCTGGCGCTCAAGAAGAAGGTCAAGGCGAGCAAGGCTCCCTTCTCGGGCGACCTGGCCCTGGTGACGGACGGCAACAAGGAGGCGCAGGAGGGCACCGCAGTCGAACTGCCGCCGCGCCTGCAGTGGCTTCAGATAGACCTGGGCGCCGTCAGCGAGCTTCACTACATTGTGTTCTGGCACTTCCACATGGAGCCGGTCGTGTATCACGATGTCGTTGTTCAGGTCTCATCGGACCCCGATTTCATTGAGGGCGTAACGACGCTTTTCAACAATGACCAGGACAACTCGGCCGGGCTTGGGATCGGCAAGGATCGCGAATACTTCGAGACGAGCGAGGGCAAACTGATCGCGGCCAAGGGGGTCAAGGCCCGCTACGTTCGCCTCTACTCCAAGGGCAGCACCTACAACGATCCGCTGAACCGCTACACCGAAGTGGAGGTGTACGGACTGCCGGCCAAATGATGCGCGGGGCCGCGTTCGGCGCGGCTCTGCTCGTCGTTTGCGCTGCCGCGCTGTTCTTGCGCCTCCCCGATCTGGGCAACCGGCCCTTCCATGCCGACGAGGCGGTGCATGCCGTCAAGCTCTGGGAGGCCCGGCAACACGGCGCATACATCTACGATCCCGACGAGTTCCATGGCCCGACGCTCTACTGGGCCGCCGCGCCGTTCCTTGCAGTGAGGGGCCGGGCGAACATCGGAGCGACGACCGAGGCCGACTACAGGCTGGGCACCGTCGCCATGGGCATTCTTCTCGTCCTCCTCCTTGCCCTGCTGCACGATGGCCTGGGTCGTCGTGCGACACTCGTGTCGGCCTCCATGGCGGCCCTTGCTCCGGCTTTCGTGTTCTACAGCCGCTATTTCATCCAGGAAACCCTGCTCGTCTGTTTCACCGTCGGAGCGCTCGGAGCATGGTGGCGGCATGCCGTAACGGGCCGCGTGTCGTGGGCTATAGCAGCGGGCGCTTTCGTCGGCCTGATGGTCGGCACGAAGGAGACGGCCGCGTTGACGCTCGGGGCATGGGTAGCGGCGTCGCTGCTGACCGGAGCTCGCCCCAACCTGAAGGCGCTCCTCGGCGCGACGCTGACGGCAGCCTTTGTCGCGGCCATTCTCCTGACCGATCTGGGCCGCAACGCCGCCGCGCTGGCCGACTATGCCCGATCGTATGCGCCATGGTTCTCCCGCGCCCACGGAACCGGCCTGCATGGCCATGCGTGGACGTACTACCTGGCCATCCTTGCGGGCGTGCGTCCCGGAGGGCAGAGGGCGTGGATCGAGGCGGTGATTCCAGCGTGCGCCATTGTCGGCATCGCATGCGCAGCCTTTCGCCGTCCGGGAGCACAGGCTGATGGCGCCGAGGTAAGCCGCTTCCGCTTGCGCGCTCGGATCGCCGTCTCATCGGTCATCCTGCTCGCAGCATACAGCGCGGTTCCTTACAAGACGCCCTGGTGCGTGCTCACTCCCCTCGCGGGGCTCGTTCTGCTGGGCGGCATGGGCGCGACCTGGCTTGTCGGCGCCCTGCAGGCTCGGATGCGGGTTCCGGCCCCGGCAGGTTGGGCTGTCGGCCTCGTGGCCGCGGCGCTGATCGGGCGTCAGGCCCATGCCGATGCCTTCCGCAACCAGGTCAGCCCGAAAAACCCGTATGTGTACGCACAGACCGTGCCCGATGCGGAGGACATCCAGCGGAGGGCCGAGGCGCTGGCCGGCTTCCATCCCGATGGACTCAAGATGGTTGTCAAGGTCATCTGGACCGACAACTACCATTGGCCCATTCCCTGGTACTTGCGCCGCTTCCCCAATGTGGGCTACTGGACCTCCATGCCCGACGACCCGGACGCTCCGCTGATTCTGGCAGCCCCTGTCTACGACGAAGAGCTGACCCGGCGCCTCGACGCGACCCACATCATGAACGGCTACATCGGCCTGCGCCCAAGCGTGGTTACGATGTTCTGGGTCCGGATGGACGTCTGGACCCGGTACGTCGAGCATCTCCAGCGCAACCGCCCTTTGGAGGACTGACCGATCCGCGTGCCAATGGAGGAACGCCGACGCCGATGTCGAACAAGAGCGCCGTGACCGCCCATTCGCCTCCGCCGCCCGATGTGGGCGATCCCGCTCGGCCCCCCGTGCCTCAACCGCGTGATCCGACCTTCGACATCCTCAAGGGGATCAGCATCATCGAAGTGATGACGCACCATGTGCTCTCGACCTCGATGCGCAAGTTCGCCGAGCCGCACGACCCCTTGTGGTGGACCATGGCCACCTTATCGCGGATCCTCCATTTCGCCGTGCCGACCTTCCTGCTCGTCTCGGCGATCCTTCTTGCACGCAGCATCGCGTCGAAGCCGAAGCCCGATTGGAAGAGGTTCTACGCGCGGAGGGTGGAGCGGACTCTGATGCCATATCTGGTCTGGACAGGCATATACATCGCCTTTCGTGTCCTGTGGCTCAGGACCCCTTCGGATGTCGCCGTGACGCAGATTGCCGTCCCCGTGATGGGCATGGTGACCGCTCCGGAGCTGCTGACGCCGGGTCAGGTCTGGATCAACGTGTTCTGGGGCAAGGCGTACTACCACATCTACTTCATGGTCATCTTGCTGCAGTTCTCGCTGATCTTTCCGCTCCTATTCGCTGCCATGAAGCGGTCGCGAATGGGCTTCGTTGTGGCAGTCGCATCCGGGGCGATCATTCAGGCAGCCGCGTTCTACGCGCAACGGCATCTGGTCTCCGTGCCGTATCCTGCTTCGACAGTGCTCTGGTACTGCATGCCGGTCGTCGTGGGCATGTGGATCGGCCTGAACTGGAAAGAATGGGACAGTGTCTGGCGCAAATGGCGATGGGGCATCGCGGCGATGGCGATTGCCGGGTTGGCCATGTACCTGCCCCCGGCGCTCATGGTGTATGCCAACAAGCCCATCACCAACGAGCTGTATCACGCCGGCATCAACACCTACTGCCTCGGAATCGCCCTGCTCCTGCTCGCCCTCAGTCGGACCCTCGGCCCGGTTCGATATCTCGGACGCTTCCTCCAACGCGTCGGAGATCGTTCGATCGCGCTGTTCCTGATCCATCCGCTCGTGCTCTTCTTTCTGGGAGGCCCGCGGGTCACATCGCTGATGGAACGCATAGTCGTCGCGCCCCCTGCCCTTTGGCTGCTGATGTTCGGAATCACCTGGGCCCTGTCGGAAGCCTCGCGGCTGTCACGGGCGGATCGCGTGCTGTTCGGACGCTGACCAAGCCCGAGATTCCGTTGACGCCTTTCGGCGCTTCTGATATTATTATAGGATGGTTGTTGGTCCCGGTTGCGGGCTCAGACAGGAGGGAATGCGATGGGTACACGGGGCATTGGAATCTGCCGTCGCTGTCTGATGGCTCTGGCAGTCCTGACGTTGAGCATGACCGCTCTGGCCGATGGGGTCTTCTTCCCGGACGAGGCCGCGTACAGAAGGCACCGCGAGCGGGTCTTGATCAACGAGCCCGAACAGAAGGCCGTGGTCCTGTACAGGAACGGCATCGAGGACCTCATCATCAGCCCGCGATTCGACGGCCCTGCCGCACGGTTCGCCTGGATCATCCCGGTGCCCTCGCGGCCCAAGGTTGACAAAGTCGCCGGTGCGCTGTTCCATGAGATCGTCGGAATAGTCAGTCCTCCGCGGAAGTTCAAGGCAATGGGCACGGCAGGTATCGCTCGGACGGCGGGCGTCGCCGTCTTGGAGCGGAAGCAGGTCGGGGCTTATGAGGTGGCGGTACTGCAGGCCGGCGATGCCTCTGCTCTGGTGAAGTGGCTCAAGGCAAACCGCTTCGCGATTCCGTCGGCCGCAAAGGGCCCCATCAAGCAGCACATCAAGGAGAAGTGGACCTTCGTCGCGGCTCGTGTGAGCGTGCCGCAGGCCGAGCGCGGGCTCCGAACGGGCACGCTCGCGCCTATCCGCCTCACGTTCCCGACGTCCAAGCCCATCTATCCCCTGCGGATGTCGGCCCTGAACCCGGAGGAGTTCCTGGTTCACGTCTACCTCGTGCTCCCCAGACTGCCCGGCAAGCCCGACCCGCGGGTCGTCACTCTGGATGCAGTCGCCTTGCACCGCCACGTGGGCCATGGGCCACGCTGGGTGGGAACGCCGGCGGCGGCGAAGTCGCCGACCCTTGCCCGTCTGGTCAACGGACCGTGTGCCATCTACCCCTTCAGGCTCAACTACCGACCGGTGAACTGCAGCGAGGACCTGACGTTCCAGCTCAAGTACCTGCGCGCTTCGCATCCGAGGCCGGCGATCCGATCGGTTCCAGTGAGGCGCTGACGGGTGGAACGGATCCCATCGTTCGTGGGCCGCAGCAGAAGCCCTTAGACCACGGCTCCACCTCGTTGCCCTCCCGAGCGGGCAGCCCCGGTGGTTGAGTAGCCCGGCGCGGGGCTGTACCCGATACGGCTCGGCGGCGCGTCGTTACCCCCGCCCCCTCCGGCGGGCGGGGGCAAGGGGGAGAAGGGACGATGGTGCACAGCCCTCACCCTGGGCCTCTCCCGCGCACCAAAGCTATCCTGCTGCGTAGCGCGATCGTGCGCGGGAGAGGGGACAGAAGGAGCGGCGCGTGTGCCCGGACTCCCCTCTCCCGCACCAACCGAACGTCCGCCTTGCA
>DYKI01000196.1:0-3472 GCA_020722705.1 Chthonomonas calidirosea
GGTGTACTTCGTGTCCTTTGTGGATAAAGACCTTTTTGCAGTAGACTCATGATTGTGCGTCACACGAATTATTCCGAAAAGCGATACCCGATGCCGCGCTCGGTCAGCAGGTAACGTGGGTTGTTGGGATCCACTTCGATCTTCTGACGCAGGCGTCCGATGTAGACTCGCAGGTATTCCACCTCGTCGCCGTATTCAGGCCCCCAGACGTGCTGCAAAACCGCCCGGTGCGGCAGGACTTTACCGGTATGCCGGCTCAAGTAAACCAGCAGGTTGAACTCGGTCGGGGTCAGCTCTATCGGTGAGCCGCTCACCTGGACCTCGTGACGGCTCAGATCAATGACGATTTCGCCGCGTACGATCCTTTCGTCCGAGGTGACGCTTTCGGACCAGCGCGCCCGCCGCAGCACGGCCTTGACCCGTCCGAGCAGTTCCCCAATCCCGAAGGGTTTGGTCAGGTAATCGTCCGCGCCCAGGTCGAAGGCGCGCACCTTGTCGGTCTCCTCGCCCAGGGCGGTCAGGATGATGATCGGCACGGTCGAAAACTGGCGCATCCGGCGGGTGGTCTCCAGCCCGTCGAGGTGGGGCATCATCACGTCCAGGATCACCAGGTCCACTTTTTCGTTGCTGAAAACCGCCATCGCTTCCAGCCCGTTCGAGGCGGTCAACACGTGGAAGCCGCGCACTTCGAGGTTGCGGCGCACGAATTCGCACAGGGGCTTTTCATCGTCTACCACTAAAACGGTAGGGATGTTCATGCTTCTGCCTCCTCGGCATTCGGTTCGTCCTCGGCCTCGACCTGCCTGACCGGGATGGAAAAGGCCAGGCAAGTCCCGGATTCTTGCGGCTCGACCCAAATCTCGCCGCCGTGGGCGCGCACCAGGCCCTGGCAGATTGCCAGTCCCAGCCCGGCCCCGCTGGTGGTGCGGCGCAGGCCGTTATCCAGGCGGTAGAAACTGTCGAAGACCCGTGAACTTTCCTCGATTGGGATGCCCGGCCCGTTATCCACTACCCGGAAGACCAGGTAGCCGTCCTTGTGCGAGACGTGGACCTGGATTTCCGCCTCCGGCCCGGCATATTTGACCGCGTTCTGGATCAGGTTCCGCAGCACCGTCTCCAGCCGGGTCGGGTCGGCGTACAGGACCGGCAGGCCGGGTTCCAGCTTGACCCGGAATTTGTTCCCGGCTGACAGCGGCGCGTTGTGGGCCGCCTGGTTGACCATTTCGCCGATGGAACATTCGATCAGCGAGAGTTGCAGGCTGCCCGCCTCGATGCGCGACAAGTCGAGCAGGTTGTTGACCAGGCTGCTCAGCCGGTCGGCCTCGTCGGAGATGACCGACAGGAATTCGCGTTCAGAGTCCTTGTCCCACTCCACGTCTTCGGCCAGCAGGGTTGAGGCGTAGCCTTTGATCGCGGCCAGCGGGGTGCGCAGCTCGTGCGAAACGGTGGAGATCAGGCTCGATTTCATCCGGTCGAGTTCGCGGTCGGCGGTGATGTCGTACAGGATGATGCCCTGGCCGAGGGAGATGCCGCGCGCGTCGTTCACGTCGAAGGCTTGCAAACGCAGGTACTTCGTCCGGCCAAAAGAAGGGAGCGGGATTTCAGCCGTCTGGCCCTTGTTTTTCAGGGCCGCCTCCACCTGTTTCCGCACCTGGGGCGGGTCGCTGGACTTGGCGATGATCCGGTTCAGCACCCGCTCGACCGGGGTGGCGGTCAGGTCTTCGGGGGGCAGGCTGGCCAGTTCGATCACGCGGCGGTTGGCATAGACCACCCGCCCGTTCAGGTTGCCCAGGATCAGCCCCTCCACCAGCGATTGGACCAGGGCTTCGAGGCGGCGGGTCTGCTCCTGCAGGCGCCTGTCGCTGTGCGAGAACAGGGTGGCGTTTTCGATGGCCATGGCCGCGTGGTTGGCGAACGTGACCAGTTGGCGGGTCTCGTTCTCGGTAAAGACGTGCGGGTCGGGGCGGTAGACCAGCAGCACCGACGGCGGCGCGTGCTGGGTGTTGAGCGGCACGGCCAGGAGCGAGCGGTAGCCCTCGGCACGGGAGCGCGGGCGCAGGGCGGTAAAGGTCGGGTCGGTCTCGGTGTCGCTGATCTGGATCGGTTCGCGGCTGCGGATGGCACGCATGGTGGCCGACTGCGGCTCACTGGGCTGGATGGCGATCTGCTCGGCATAGCGTTTGGAAAGCCCGCGGCTGGCGCGGGCGCGGAAGATGCCTCTTTGCTCGTCCAGGGCTACGATGGCGCACATCTCCACGCCCAGGAGTTTCTGCACCTGTTCCAGGATGCGGTTCAATACCACCTGCGAATCGAGGGACGAAACCATGGTGGTGCTCGATTCGAGCAAGATGGCCTGCTCGTTGATGCGGGCCTCGATGGACTTTTCCATCCGCAGGATCGAGCGGATCAGGTGCCCAACCTGGTCGGGACGCTGGGAGAGGCGGTTCAGGCGTTCGCGGTCCGCCGGGCTGATGGCTTCCTGCGCGCCGATGGCCTGGCTGGTGGCGGCCAGTTGTTCGATGGGCGTGATGATCCGCCGGGACAGGGCGATCCAGAAGAACAAGCCGATTCCCATGAAGGTGGCGACCACGATCAAGGTAATGTTGTGGACCGTGATCTGGGTCGCGAAGGCGGCCGCGGTCGGGCGGCTGACGACGACGCCCCAACCGGCGCTGGTGATCGGGGCATAGGTGTAGAGGCGTTCCTGACCGGTGGGGCTGTCGAGGATCTCCGAATCCACCTTCCCGGCCAGGGCGGGTTGGTAAACGTCCGGGAGCAGGCTGCCGGCTTCGAGCAGCAGGAATTTGGGATCAGGATGGGCGATGATGTGGGCGCTCGAATCGACGATCACCACCTCGAAGAACTCGTCCGGGCGATGCTCGGCGGAAATCTGCGCCAGGGTATCGCTCAAGCTTTCGAGTTTGATGTTCGTGGCCACCAGGCCCAGGAATTGGCCGTCCGCCGAGCGCAGGGGCATCAGGGCGGTGGCGACGGGTTGGTTGGTGGTGGGGGAGATGCGCCCTTCAGAGACCAAAGGTGCGCTGGATTCTAAGGCGCGCTGGTAATATTCCCGGAACGAGAAATCCGTCCCAACGGTGGACCCCGGCCCGGTGGGGTAATGATAGACCATGATCCCGTCGGCATCGAGGCGGTAGACCAGGTTGACGTCGGCCCGGGTGTTCAGGATAACGCTGAAGAGGGCTTCCATTCCGGCGATATCCGCCTCGATCACGCTCGGATAACGGGCCATGCTCTCGACTGCCTGGAGCGAGCGGCTAATGGACAGGTCCGTCTCCTGGGCGATGGCGCGTGCCAGGGCCAGGTCGGTGGCGCGCACGTCCGCCCGGATGCGTTGTCCGATCAGGTTGTCGAAGACCAGCAGCGTGATCAGGAACGGCACGATCAACAGCAGGTAAAGCGCCAGAAGCTGGACGCTGAGGTCGCGGCGGATGGAGAGCCAGCGGCGGATCAT
>DYKI01000196.1:3572-4961 GCA_020722705.1 Chthonomonas calidirosea
TTGATGACGCGCGCCATGTGTTTGGCGTGCTTCACGTACAAATCCACGCGGATGTTCTCGTTCGGGGCGTGGGCACGCGTGTCGGGGTAGCCCAAACCGGCGGTCGCGACCGGCAGGCCCAGGTCATGCACGAAGGGGTAGTTCGGGCCGGAGCCGCCGACCATCGGGACGATTTCCATCGGCTGGCCGAAGACTTCCTCCGCCGAGTCCACCACGATTTTGATGAACGGGTCGTCCGGGTCGGTGCGGGCGGGCGGTTCGCCGCCCAGGAACGTGACCTGCACGTCCGCGAACCCTTCGGCGTCGAGGTGGGCGCGCAGCTTCTTGAGGATGTCTTGGGGGTGCTGGTCGGGGACGAGGCGGAAGTCCACTTTGGCCGAGGCTTTGGCCGGTTGGACGGTTTTGGAACCGGGACCCTGGTAGCCCGAAGTCAGGCCGCAGATGGTACAGGTCGGCTCGAAGACTTCGGCCAGGCGCAGTTCCAGGCCGCCGGTCAGACCCTTGATGAAGCCTTTGATCCCATATTGCTTTTTGTAGACTTCGGCGACTTCGGGCAGAGCCGCGAACAACTGGCGGTCGCGCTCCGAGGGCGGTTTGACGTCATCGTAAAAGCCGGGGATGCGGATCTTCTCGTCCGGGCTTTTGAGCGAGTTGAGCGCCCAGACCAGCCGCCAGGCGGCGTTTTCCATGATCGAACCGCCGATGCCGGAATGCAGGTCGGTGGCGGCGGTCTCGACGGAAAGCTCCACGTAGCAGATGCCGCGCAGGCCCAGGTATTGCATCGGGACCTCGCGGTGGTCCACGCCGCCGAATTCCCAGATGCAGGCGTCGGCGGCCAGCTTATCTTTATTGGCGAGGATGAAATCGTGCAGGTGGACGCTGCTGGTCTCCTCTTCGCCCTCGATGACGAATTTGATGTTGCAGGGCAGTTCACCGTCGGCGGCCAGGATGGCGTCCAGGGCGTGCAGGCGGGAGGTAATGTGGCCCTTGTCGTCGCTCACGCCGCGGCCGTAGAGTTTGCCGTCCCGCAGGCTCGGCTCGAAAGGCGGGGTCTCCCACAGGTCGAGCGGTTCGGGCGGCTGGACGTCGTAATGGTTGTAAAAGAGCAGGGTCTGATCCGATTTGCCTTTGCGCTCGGCGATGACGACCGGCGCGCCCTGGGTGGGGACGATCTCGACCGCGAAGCCGCGCTTTTGGAGCATGTCGCCCACCAGCGCGGCGCATTCGTCCAGCCCCCAGTTCTGCGCCCCGACCGAGGGCTGGGCCACCAGCCGGGAGAGTTCGGCCAGGCTGGCGTCCAGGTTTTGGTCAATGAAGGAATCGTACTTTTGGAAGTCGGTCATGTTTTTCTCCTTGCCACGAATTTCTCGAATTATCACGAAATTATCT
>DYKI01000039.1:0-11813 GCA_020722705.1 Chthonomonas calidirosea
AAGCGAGGCTCCCGCCGCGCCCGAGCAGCTCCGGGAGGGCGAGGCTCCCGCCGAGCCGAAAGCAAAGCTCCCGCTGCGCCCGAGCAGCTCCGGGAGGGCGAGGCTCCCGCCGAGCCGGAAGCGAAGCTCCCGCCCCTATTCGCCTCCCTACCGGTACGGCACGGTGGGAGCGGAGACCGTCAGTTCGCTCCGGCTCGTGTGATCACGCTCGGCGCCCTTGACGCCTCAGTTTTGGTTCCGGCTCCGATCGTGAACCAGAACGTGGCGCCGCGGCCGGGCTCGCCTACGGCCCACACTCGGCCGCCATGCATCTCGATCGCTCGGCGGACGAATGCCAGACCGAATCCCGCGCCCTGCGTCTCCTCTGCCGGTCTGTAGCGGCGGAAGAGGTCAAACAGCGTGTGAGCGTATGCCTGCTCGAAGCCGACACCGTTGTCGCTCACATAGTACGCCCCATCGTCGAAACCGATCCGGATGGTCGCTACCGTCGCCTCTTGCGTCGCTTCCAGCGCGTTGCGGAGGAGGTTGATGAACACGAGGCGGAGGAGTTCCGGATCGGCACTGCACGATGGGAGGTCTTCGACGGTTATCGCGGCGGCGTGCGGAAACTCCGCCCTGAGGTCGCGGATCGCCTCGCGCACAAGCGGCGCCGGTGACAAGCGTTTTCGCGAGAGCTCCGAGCGCCCCAGCCTGGCGAGAGCGAGGAGAGACTCGATCAGCGTCCCCATGCGCCGGGCCGACTCGCGCACTCGTTCCAGGTCGCGGCGGCCGTCGGGGGGCAACAGTGCCCCATATTGATCCAGGATCGAGCAGGCGAACCCGTGAGCCGCGCGCACGGGCGACTTCAGATCGTGCGAGAGCGTATAGGTGAACGCCGCCATCTCATCGCTGACCTGGCGCAGCTCCGCGGTTCGCTGGGCAACGCGCTCCTCCAGTTCCTTGCGGGCATCTTCGACTTCCGCCAGCAGCATGGCCTTCTGCACCGCGACAGCGGAGTGCTCGGCGAACGGAAGAAGCGCCTGAACATCCCGATCAGTGATGGGCCGGTTCGTCAGCAGGTTGTCCACGCCGATGCCGCCCAGGATGGTGTTGCCCGCGCGCATGGGCACGACGGCATGAGCCCGAACACCTCGCATCGTCTCCGAGGTGTATTCATCCCCGAGGGCCGATCGGTCCTGGATCAGCGAGTACTCCACCTCACCGCGCAGAACGCGATGCAGCGGAATCGGAGTGGTCGGATCAAGAGGGACCCTTTGGTCCCAGAGGTCCTCGATGCCTCCCTGCCGGTCGGTACCCCAGGCTCCGTTGATCATGCCTGACTTGTGGTCGTAGAGCCATACACCCGCCCGGTCGAACATGCCGGACTCGACGATGGCGTTGCGGACCATGCGCAGCATCTCGCGCAGATCGGTCTGGGCGGCGATAGCTGCGGCCACATTGCCGAGAGCTTCGAGATGGGATATGCGCGTGCGCAGCTCGTTGGCCATGTGGGCAGCCCGAACCGCCGCCGCCGCCTGCTCGGCGAATGGAAGCAGCAGCTCGACGTCTGCCGTCGTGATCGGGCGATCGGTCAGGAGATTGTCCACCGAAATGCAGCCGACAATGACATCACCCGCGCGCATGGGCACGACGGCATGCCAGTGGACGCCCTCCATCCACGTGGGAGTGACGTCGGGCCCGAGCGCATCGCGCTTTTCCACCAGCGAGTACGGGATGCGACCCGACACCACCAGATCGGACGGCATGCCGCGCTCGGGGTCAACCGTGCTCACGTTGGACGATATGTCCTCAACGTTGCCGTTGCGATCGGTGCCCCATATTCCGCGCAGCAGGTTGGTCGCTGGTTCGTACAGGAACACGCCCGCCCGGTCGAAGAGACCGGACCCGACGATGCCGTCGCGGACCAGCCGCATCATCTGGTTGAGCTCAGTGTTGGCCGTGATCGCCGAGGCAATGCGTCCGAGGTGCTGGAGTTGGGACACCCGGGCGCTGAGCTGTGTTCTGAGGCGCGCATTCCGGACCGCGAGCGCCGCCTGCTCGGCAAAAGGCAGCAGCGCCTCAACTTCCTCTTGTCCGAGCGGGGCACCCGAGAGAAGGTTGTCTCCAAAGATCAGGCCGACGGTCTCTTCTCCTGCGCGCATGGGCAGCACGCAGTGGGTCGTCACGCCGTACATCGGATCGTCGGGCGCAACTCCATGCTGGGCGGTGTAGTCATCCTCGACGAAATACGGATCTGCGCCGCGGATCACACGGTTCATGGGGTCTTCCGGGTCATCCGAAACGGCGAGCGCCTGACCGTGAAGGTCCTCCAACTCGCCGTTGCGGGTCGTACCCCAGACCCCCTCGAATCGGTCTGAATGGGGCACCCGAAGGAAGATAGCCGCACGGTCCAGGCGGGCCATCTCGAGAATGGCATCCCGCACGGTCCGCAGCGCATCGTCGAGGTCGGCCTCCGACGCGATCATCTGGCCGAGTTGCGTCAGCCTTGCGGCCATGACCCGCTGGCGTGCCTGCATGGAGGCTACACGCGCCGCCAGAATCGCCACGGTAAGCTGTCGAGCGCCTGTTGCGAGCAGGTCAAGGTCGCCGTTCTCGATCAACCTCCCGGACGGCTTGTTGTCCGCCCAGATGAGGCCCACCAACTCGCTGCCGAGACGCAGGGCTGCCACAGCGCAGGCCGACGAACCCAGGATGGGATGCTGAGACGCCGTATTCGCATCGTGCTGATCCTGCGAAACGACCGCAACCTCAACACCGTCGCGAATGACGGAATAGGCGGGCGACCGTGGGTCGGTCGGAATGCTCAGCGTTGCGCCCTGACGAAGCTCTGCCTCTCCTTCAAGACTGGTGCCCCATACGTCTTCGAGCAGATCGCGGCGGGAGTCATAGAGCATCACTCCCGCACGGTCGAAGCCTCCCACCTCGGTCACGGCATCGCGAACCATGCGCAGGATGTCCGTCAGAGGCGTGCCGGCGCCCACGGCAACGCTAATCTGAGCCGTGCGTTTCTGCAGCTCGGCGTAACGATCCTGGCGGTCCAGGCTGCTGTCGCCGGCGGAGGATTCGGGTTTCCTCACCGCACTCATCGCTCTCCCATCGAACGACTTCACTCCGTATTCTGGTGCATGGATGCAGCTTCGTCAATCCGGATGGTGTCCCGTTAGGCCCAGAGTCTCGTCCGAAAGAAGGACTAATCGCCGTCGGCAAACAACCTACGCAGTGAGGATATACCAATGATCTCGTGGCGCATCACTTCTGCTCTGTTACCGGCTGTCGCCGCAGCGTGCGTTCTGCTGCGGCTTGGCGGGAGCCTCGCCCTACCGTCATCCGAGAGCGTTCGGCTTGATCCGCTGACAAGCTCCGAGCGCCTGCAGATAGCCCCTCAGAGCATGTCGGGCAGGAGCGCTCTGGCGGTAACGGCGCAGGATCCGCCGGAAGGAGCGGACCGATCGGTCGAACTGGTCGCCGACTTCACTGCACCTGAGACCGAGTGGGTCTGCATTGACTGGCAGGGACCATCGGTCGCAGGGCGGTGCCGTCGGCTCGCCATGAAGGTATGGAGCGAAGGCGAAGCCCCGACGCTTCGATGGACCATCCAGGATGCGAACGCCCGATGGTTCGAGCGCGAGGTCACTCTGGAAGGCAGAGCCGGCTGGCAGGAGGCTGCTGTCGGCATCGAGCAGGTGTCAGACTGGCATCCCTTGCTGAGACGAGGGGAGGCATTCCGCCCGATTGAGCATCCCATCGTCCTGCGCCGCATCGGCGTGAAACGACCGCAGGGATCGACTCGGCGGGAGCCTCGCCCTCCCGGCCCGGTGCGGCTTCGGTTCTCGGACCTGCGTGCCGAGACCGACATCGAACCGTTTGACCTGCTCGACGCACGCATCAGGCCCGCCAGACCCGGCGCGGTCTTCACCATCGGGCAGACACCCGAGTTCACCTGGAGCGCCGTCAATCGGTCACGGCGAGTCCTGAATATACGATGCCGAGCCGACGTCACCGGCATGACCGGACCGCCCCGGTCGTTCGATCTCGGAAGCCATAGGGTGCCGGTTGACGGCGTTGCCTCGGCTGTCCTGCGATGCCCGGTCGCCCTCTACGGGCCATACGAGGTGACCATCACCGCCGAGGAAGGCGCTCGGAAGCGATCGTGGCACACCCGGTTCGCCTATGTCCGTTCATCATCGGTGCCGGGGCGCGGGGACTTGCGTTCGAGCAGGTTCGGCGTGTGCGGCAACGTGGGCGGCATCCGGCAGGACCTGCGCTCGATCGCGGCCCGACTCAACCGGGTAGGGGGCGCCGGATGGGCCAGGATCGGCCTATCCTGGCAGCAGGTCAATCCGGCCCGAAACATATGGTGCTGGGATCCGCCCAGGCTGGTCGAAAGTCCCATCGGCAGCGCACTTCGAACTTCGGGACGTTCGTATCGTGCCGCGCACGATCCGGCGCAGGATTGCCCCGACGAGGTGACCCTGGCGTTCTGGGCGCGCATCGGCGAGGCCAACGGCTCCCATCAGGTAGCCGTGCGCAAATGGGGCTCAGGCGATCGCCGCAACTACGGCGCATACTTCCACCGCGATACCGGGGCGTTCTGTTTCTCGGCAGGATATCAGCGGATGCCCGGCACAGTGGCCGACTTCAGCGCAGGGACGAACGCTTTCGACGGCCAGTGGCATCATTACGCAGCGACCTACTCGCGTTACATTAGTTCAGTGTGCCTGTACGTGGATGGGGCGCTCCGCACTTCGGCCAGGCACGACGGCGGAAAGCTTCGCGCGACGTCCGCCGACCTCGTGATCGGTCAGGATTTGGCCGGCGACGTTGACGAAGTCATGGTCTACCGAAGGGCCCTCGGACCTGCCGACATAGCGGCGCTGGCACGGAGGGCCGCACCTCCCAAAGACGGCCTGGCGGCATGGTACGCCTTTGACGACGCCGCGCGACCCGGGCGCAACAGCACCGAGGCGGGAGCGACCGGCAAGCTGGACCTGAGGCCTGTCGAACCCGACGCCATTCTGTCGGCGCGAGAGGCTTCCGCTCAGAGGATGGCCACACTGGGCATCCTTGGCTTTCCTCCAGCATGGGCAGCGACAGGCGGCTCAACAGGTCGGTTCTGGCTTCGGCCGCCGGAGTTGGGCGTCTGGACGCGCTACGTCGAGAATGTTGCCGGCGAATACCGCGACACAATCGCACACTGGGAGATATGGAACGAGCCGAACGCCCCGGCATTCTGGGAGATCGAGCCGGATCCCGAACAGTATCTGGAGTTGCTGAAAGCTGCCTACCGAGCGGCCAAGCGCGGCAATCCGAAATGCACGGTCGTGATGCCCGGACTGCGCGGCCCATCCGGCCCTGGCGACCACGGCAGCCGGGCATACCTCGATCGTCTGCTCGCGCTCGGTGCCGGGCGCCACTGCGACGCCATTTCGGTGCATCCGTATCGGTCCGGATCGCCGGAGGAGACCGGTCTGGTTGAGGACCTCCAGTGGATCGCGCGCCGGTGCGCCGTTTCGGGCGTCAAGCGCCCCATCTGGATCACGGAGATGGGCTGGCCGACGGACGTGCCCAACGGCGTCACGCCGCGCACTCAGGCAGCCATGCTGGCTCGATCGTACCTGCTCGCCGCGTCAACAAGGCTCGTGGATCGCTTCTTCTGGTTCCGACTCCACGATTCCGGACCCGATCGTACCTACGCCGAAGACAACTACGGCCTCTGCGACGAAGCTATGACGCCGAAACCCGCGTTCTTCGCGCATCGGACCATCGCGGTGCTTCTCGGCGACGCCGGCCCCGACGGGGAGATCAGCGCTGAACCTCGCCTCAAAGCGCTTCGATTCAGATCGCCCTCCGAGCGCTTTGCAGCGGTCTGGCGAACCTCGGGAAGCGAGTGGCTGGCCATGAACGTCGGCAAGTCCAGGGTGGTTCTGACCGACCTGATGGGCAACAGCGGCTTTGCGTCCGCGCATGATGGGGTCCTTCTCCTCGAAGCCGATGACCTCCCGAAGTTCGTGCGCGGCCTGCCTGAACGGGTAACGGTGACCTCGGGGCTGATCAGGCAGGCGACCTCGACGAGCGTCGGCACAGTCGCGCTGCGTATCCGCAACCCTTACCCGAAGCCGACATCGGTGAAGCTCAAGCTCACAGCGCGAGGCGCCGCCCTCGGCCCCTTCCCGTCGGCCGTCAGCATCGCGGGGCTCGGATCCGCCACAGTGACGGTCAGACTGTCGCCCGCGCCATCGGCACCCGGCGCCGCCAGGCTCACCGTTCATGCCGGCTACCCGGGCGGGACGGCGACCCTGTCGCTTGTCCAGTCGTCGAAGGGCGACTTCGTTCCGTTGTCAGGCGCGGCTTCAACCGGAGATAAGTGAGGTGACCATGCCCGAACCCCGCAATCCCGATCCGCCGTCCGCGTTTCTCGTGGGACGGCGAGTGTGCCTGCGCCCGGTGGAGCCCGACGACCTTCCGGTCATCCTGCAGATCGCCAACGATCCGGAGCTTCGCGCCATGACCGGCGGCGTACAGCCCATGTCGCGAGCGTGCGCCGAAGAGTGGCTGAGCGACATTCGCCGCGATCCCACGCGCCGGTGGTTTGCCATTGTGCTCCGAGAGGACGGTCGCGTGATCGGCGAGGCCGGGCTCCTTCGCATTTTCCACGAATGGCGCGGGGCCGACATGACCGTCATCATCGCGGACAAGGCGCTTTGGGGCAAAGGACTCGGCACCGAGGCCGCCAACCTGATCATCGAGCATGCGTTCGGATCAATGAGTCTTCATCGCCTGGCCATCGGCGTCGCTGCGGCCAACCCCCGCGCCATCCGCTTCTGGCAGTCGCTCGGCTTCCAGCGTGAGGGCGTCCTTCGCGACGGGTGCTTCTGCGATGGGCGCTTCCAGGACTTCATCATGATGTCGCTGCTCAGCACCGACCGGCGTCCCGCGAAGCCCTGAAGGGGCGAACCTTCGCATTCCGGTCCTACGGGCCTGGTCAGGCCAAAGGAGATCACCATGCTCAAAGCCGTCATCACCGATGCTCGCCGCGCCGAGGTCGTCGAGGTCCCAACGCCGAAGCCGATTGCCGACTGGGCGCTGGTCAAGGTGCTCGTCACGCCTATGTGCACCGAGTACAAGGCATTTCTCGCGGGCGGGCGGCACGAATACCTCGGGCACGAAGCCGCCGGCGAGGTCGTCGAGGTGGCCCAGCCCTGCGGCGTGAAGCCGGGCGATCGGGTTGTCGTCATGCCGCAGTATCCGTGCGGGCGGTGCGACCTGTGCCTGTCCGGCGAGTACATCCATTGCGAGCAGTGCTTCGACTTCGCCGCGTTCACCGGCTCGCCCGAGGGCGCCGCGACCTACGCTCAGTACCTGCTGAAGCCCGCGTGGCTCCTCCCGAAGGCGCCCGACGACCTGACCATCGAGCAGGCATCGTTGGCCCTGTGCGCGCTGGGACCATCCTTCGGCGCGTTCGACCGCATCCGGCTTGATGCCCTCGACACCGTGCTCATCACAGGTCTCGGCCCGGTGGGATTGGGAGCCATCGTGAATGCACGACGGCGCGGCGCGCGGGTCATCGGCGTTGAGAGCCATCCCTGGCGCGTGGACCGGGCCATGGCGCTGGGGGCCGAGCGGGTCCTCGATCCGCGAGATGCGGACTGCGCCAAGCAGGTGAAGGCGCTGACGGGCGGAATCGGTGTGGATGCCGCTCTTGACTGCAGCGGTGTGCCGGCGGCCCATCGGCTTTGCATTGACGCGACCAGACGGAAGGGACGCGTGGCCTTCGTGGGCGAATGCTCGGAGCCGACAACTCTTCGGGTCTCGAACGACATGATCCGCAAGGGACTGACCGTTGTCGGATCGTGGCACTACAACCGCACCCGCGTGAACGCGATCTACGACGTCATACGCGCCATGCCTCGGGAGGCCGACCTGCTCGTCAGCCACGAGTTGCCCATGTCCCGTGTGCAGGAGGCTTTCGAGATATCGGCATCCCACGACTGCGCCAAGATACTCCTGCATCCGTGGGATTGAGGCCGTCGCTCACTGCGGCGCTCCTGTGACCGGAGACGATCCCTGCTTCGCTTCGACGGCGACAACGCGACGCGGGCGGTCGAAGGTATACTACCGTCCCTACGCTACAGAGCCATGCGAACCAACACGACATATCGAGGAGTCATCGAGCGCTACCGCTCGCGGCTCGACATACGTGCGTCTGCGGGAGTGGTCACCCTCCTCGAAGGAAGCACGCCGCTCATTCCGGCTCCGCGCTTGGCGGACAGGATTGCGCCCGGTGCGAAGCTCTATCTCAAGTACGAGGGAATGAACCCAACCGGTTCGTTCAAGGACCGGGGCATGACTTGCGCGATCACCGACGCCGTCGCCGGCGGCGCTCGAGGCGTCATCTGCGCGAGCACGGGCAACACGGCCGCATCTGCGGCGGCCTATGCGGCGCGCGCCGGAATCCCATGCGCTGTGGTGATCCCAGAAGGCAAGGTGGCTCTGGGCAAGCTGGCAGGCGCACTGGCCTATGGGGCTCGGGTGATGGCCATCGAGGGCAGCTTCGACCTTGCCCTGCAGCTCGTGCGCGACGTCGCCGAGGACGGCACGTATACGTTGGTCAACTCGGTCAACCCCGCACGCATCGAAGGCCAGAAAACGGCGGCATTCGAGATCGTCGAGGACCTGGGTCGGGCTCCCGATTGGCTTGCCCTTCCCGTCGGCAACGCCGGGAACATCACGAGCTGCTGGAAAGGGTTCCGCGAGGCGCTTGCCTGCGGTGACTGCGACAGTGCGCCACATGTGCTCGGTGTGCAGGCGTCGGGCGCTGCCCCGCTCGTACTGGGCAGTCCTGTGCCGCATCCGGAAACCGTCGCAACCGCCATCAGGATCGGCCATCCGGCACGGTGGACCGAGGCCATGGCGGCCCTGCGCGACTCGTGCGGCCATGTCCTGGCAGTCGAGGACGAGCGCATACTTGAGGCCTACCGCGATGTTGCCACGACGGAGGGTGTCTTCTGCGAGCCGGCCTCGGCCGCATCCATAGCCGGCCTCAAACGGGCAGCGGCAGAAGGCCTGCTTGAGCCGGAGGGGCGCATCATCGTGTGCGTTCTGACAGGCCACGGCCTCAAGGACCCGGACTCCGTCCTGCGGCATGACGCCTCAATCCGGGCGATCCGTGCGAACGCCGACGATCTCCTTCACGCTCTGGATCTCGATGCCTGAAGCGACGGTTGCCCCTTGGCCCGTGAGCAGCGTTCGGGTACGCGTGCCTGCCACGTCGGCTAACCTGGGCCCCGGGTTCGACAGCATGGGCATCGCGCTCGACCTCTGGAACGATTTCGAGCTCGACATGGACGGCGGCGAGCCCGGCGTAAGCGTGTCGGTCATCGGTGAGGGTGAGCTGACGCTGCCCCGCGACAGGTCCCACTTGACCATCGGGACGCTGCTCGACGAACTGGCGCGTCACGGCATCCCTGCTCCCGAACGTCTCAGTCTGCGATGCCGCAACGACATCCCTTCGGCGAGCGGCCTGGGTTCGAGCTCGTCGGCTGTGGTGGCCGGGCTGATCATGGCCACTGTCTTGCGGCTTGCCGCGACGACCGGAAGGCGGGTTCGCCCCCACGAGATCGAGCTGCACGACGTTCTGGCGAGGGCGGTCGAGGTCGAGGGACATGGTGACAATGTGACGCCTGCCATCTATGGCGGCTTGCAGGTGGTCTACACGCATGGCGATCACTACAGGAATCGGGCCATCCCCATACCGCCCACGAAGGTGGTTGTCTGCGTGCCCGATTTCCTGTATCTCACCAGTCAGGCCCGGGCAGCCTTGCCGGCCTCGATCAGCCACGCCGATGCCGTCTTCAACATCGGCCATGCGATGCTGGTGGCCGAGGCGCTCCGCAGCCAGGACGACGCACTGCTGTCGGATGCGCTGCGTGATGCGCTTCATGAGCAATACCGGCTTCCGAGCATACCGGGCGCGTTCGATGCGCGCCAGGCGGCCCTGGACGCATCCGCCATCGCCGTGTGTCTCAGCGGAGCCGGGCCCGGCCTGTTGGCCTTCGCTCGAAAGGAGCACGACACCATCGGCGAAGCCATGGTTGCCGCCTTCCGGCGACACCGCCTCAACGCGCGCTACTGGGTGCTGTCTGCGTCTACAGGCGGCGTCCGCGTGGACATCGTTTAGCAGACGGCTAGCCGGCCCAGCCGCGCCGACTCAGTCTTTTCCTCGTCGTGCACGCGGGCTCTGCGGTCTTGCTCCCGCCGCATACGAGATGGAGCCATGGGCTGCGATCTCGTAGCCGAACCGATCGAGATAGTGCTGACGGGGCCGAAATCCGTCCCCTATCCTGGCCAGTTCCTCGCTCAAGCGGCGGTCGAGCGCGGCACGGATGGCATCGTGTCGCGGTGAACCGATAAGGTTTCGCGTCTGGAAGGGATCGCGCAGGTCATCGTACAACAGCCACGGGCCGGTGATCCCCCGAACGTAGGTATGCTCGACGGTGCGAATGGCACGATACTCGGCGTCGTAACGCTTCACGCCGTGGAAGGGCGACATGAGCATGTAGAGGGCGGCACGGTCGGTGGGATCGGGCGCGCCCATCACGACCGAGGAGAGGTCTTCGCCTTCGAGGGAGCCGGGCTTGTTGACGCCGGCCATGCTCAGCAGCGTGGGCAGGATGTCGGTTGTGTTGATCGGAGCTGCGACCGACCGCGCAGGAGCTCCCGGAGCGCGAATCAACAGCGGGACGCATGCCGACTCGCTCCACGGGACCTGCTTGGTATAGGGCGGGCATCCGTGCGAACCCATCATCTCTCCATGGTCGGACGTAAACACCAGAATGGTGCTCGCGGTCAGTCCGGTTTCATCCAGCGTCGCCACGATCTCGCCGACGCACCGGTCCAACGCTTCGCAGTGGGCATAGTATCCCGCCGATTCCCGACGCGCGGCTTCACGCATCGCTTCGGGCACATTGGGGTGCAGACGGATGTGCTCAGCCTCGTAGAGGCGGTCGTAGCCCGGGGGCAGTTGGAAGTGGGGAAAGTGGGGCGTTCCGTAGGAAACGAAGAGCACAAAGGGCCGCCGGCTTGTCTGGTGATCGCGCAGCCAGGCTCGAGCGTCGGCGGTCTGTGCGAAAGCATCGTAGCCGTCCCAGTAGCGCTTCGTTGGATCGGCCCCCTGATAGTAGTGGGACTTGAGGTAGTTGTGGTCGCACTCGGCAGCCTTCCAGTGGTCCCAACCCTGTCGCCGCTCTGGGGGAATGTACGTATCGCGCCCATGGCCGTCGAGGTGCCATTTGCCGATGTAGGCCGTCTCATAGCCTGCCCTGCCCAGCATCTCCGCCATGCAAAGCTCCGAGGATGGCAGATACAGGTCGTTCAGGAACATGCCCGTTGACGTCGGATAGCGGCCCGTCATGAGAGCGGCCCGGTAGGGCGTGCAAACAGGGCACACCGACACGGCGTTGCGGAAGTTCACACTGCGGTCGGCCAGCCGGTCGAGGTTCGGGGTTCGGACGTTCCGATCGCCCGCGTAGCCCGTCGCCGAGGCGCGCCACTGATCGGCCAGCAGGATAACTATGTTGGGATGTCGTCCGGGTCGCCCCGTCGGGGCATCGAAAGACCCGCTTGGGGCAGGCGTGTATTCGCTCATACATTGTGTTTCGAGACGGGGCATCGAATGCCCTCCAAACCCAACCGCCGCGAAGGGATCGGGCCTCTTCAGCGCGAATCACACCAATGCCGGCGGGCGATCCCGGGGAGGGCAATCCCGGGGAGGGCAATCCCGGGGAGGGCAATCCCGGGGAGGGCAATCCCGGGGA
>DYKI01000039.1:11913-27603 GCA_020722705.1 Chthonomonas calidirosea
CGGGGAGGGCAATCCCGGGGAGGGCAATCCCGGGGAGGGCAATCCCGGGGAGGGCGATCCCAGGGAGGGCGATCCCAGGGAGGGCGAGGCTCCTGCCGAGCCGATATTCGTTTACATGGCTGCTTCGCGGCAATCACCCTCTGCCGCAGGTGGTGGGAGGGCGAGGCTCCTGCCGAGCCGCTGTTCGTTTGCCGCTGTTGACTTCCCGTACGACCCTCCGGCCGCCGGTCGTAACAAAGGAGACACGATGCGCGTTGCATCAACTATCGCCTGTCTGTTGTGCTCTGCCGCGTTGGCGGAGGCATGTGAACAGCCGAAGGAGGCCAGAATGACGCTGCCGGAACCGATCGAGATCGTCTTCCGCGAGACAGCGCCGCTCAAACATCCGCGCGGCAGACGGCTGCCGATCTACCTCTGGCCGGCCATGAACCCCGGCAAGCTCAGCGATGCTGACGCTGAGCGGCTCGTGGCCGAGCTGGACCGGCGAGGTGTGGGGCTCATCTGCCGATGGGACCACAACCGCTTCGAGGATTCGCTGGCGCAGGCGCTGCCGGTGGCGCGCGCTCAGCGGAAGCTCGGACTGCCCATCAACATTGACGCCACCCCATGCATGTACGCCTTCTTCAACGGCGATGCGTCCACGGCCCACATAGACGATGCGGGCAAGCCGTTCTGGGACCCGTCCTTCGGCAAGGCCGACATGGGCTGCCCATTCGCGGTCGAGCACCGTCGCGCTGATATACGGGGCCGCATCGAGCGGTTTGCTGACGCCTATGCCCTTGCCGGCCTGGAGCCCGGGTTCGTATTCGCGGACTGGGAAGTGGACGGCCCCATCGCATGGAACGACGCCTGGGAAGCCTCGAAGCGATGCAAGCGTTGCCGCGAGCGCATCCCCGAGATAGGCAACTTCCTGGCGTTCCAGAAGGCGCTCTATGATCTGCGGGCCGACATGCAGCGCGACGTCTACGCCGAGCCGCTGCTCCGCCGGTTTCCCAATGTGCTCGTGGGCAACTATGGCGTCTATCCGCATGACGGCTTCCGCTACTGGTACGACTACTTCGAGCGCGAAGAGGACTGGTACCCCGGCATCCGCGACGGGAAGGCGCTTTACCGCCACTGGTCCGACGAGTTCACCGGCACGGGCTACACCTTCGCCATGCCCGTCGTCTACACATGGGCGCGCATGTGGAACTGGTACGATTTCGATAATGCCGACTATCGCTGGTTTCGGCCTATGCTCCTGGCGGCGACCAACGCGGGCAAGCACACACCCTCGAACGTGCCGGTAATCGCCTTCGTCCACTGGCACACAACCGACCCGCCCAAGCCGCCGGACCCGGCCATGAAGCAGATGAGCGAATGGGCCTATCAGGAGCTGCTGTGGCACATGCTCCTGCGCGGCGTGGACACATTCTTCCTGTGGTGCCCCGCCGACGAGAGCGCCGAGGAAGTGCGCCTGCTCCATCCGGTGTGGGCCGCGGCGCAGGAGTACGGCGCGTTCCTCGAAAAGGGCAGGCCGGTCTGTTTCGACGTGCCCGACCGGCCTGGGACCGTCATATCCGGCCTGCTGCTGGGCGACCGGCTTCTCGTTCGCCGGACGGATTTCGTCAAGAATGGGAAGGAAGTCATGATGCCGATCGCCGGGCGCGAAGTCAGCATACCGGCGGGGACCGGATGCAGGGTGATCAATGTGCAGGCCGGAGCGCCGATATCGTCGGAGCGCAAGCCGTAGGCGTTGCGTATCCTGCCGGTGAGTTCTGGGTACCATGCTCATACGGCGACCATAACCGCGAGAGGTCAGCCATGATGGAGGAGCGATACTGGCGGAACCATCGAACGAACACCCGGCGGCGACAGCCAGGGCGTACCCAGGAGGATGCCGTGTGACCGTGGTTACGATCCCCAACCTTGAGCCGGAGTTTGTGCGCTCATTCTGCAGCCGACGCCAGATTGCTGAACTGCGCGTCTTCGGCTCGATCCTGCGCGACGACTTCAGGCCCGACAGCGATGTTGATTTCATTGCGACGCTGAAGCCCGGCGTCCGGTGGACACTGGCCGACCATCTCGATGCGGAGGACGAGTTGCGCGAGCGGCTGGGGAGAGCCGTTGACCTGGCCCTGGCAGACCGATTGAAATGGGTGATTCGCGACCGAGTTCTGGCCTCGTCGGAGGTCCTCTATGCGGGGTGACGACCTGTACCTTGTTGACATCATCGAGGCCGGCGATGCCATCGGACGGATGGTTCAGAACGTGCCGGTTGAGCGGTTCGTCGCCGACGATGTCCTGATTTCGGCAGTCGAGATGAAGCTCGTAGTCATTGCCGAGGCGCTCGGATCACTGACCGATCAGACCCGGTCATCCATGATGGACGTGCCAGTCCGAGAGGTCCGCGCACTCCGCAACCGCATCGTGCATGGCTACTTCAATGTGGACGAGCGAATCATCTACGATGTGGCAACTGGCGACGTGCCATCCCTGGTGTCGCAAGCCGAGCAGTCGCTCCAGAGAGACTTTCCGGTCACCTTTGAGCGACTTGAGGAACGTCGTGCCCGTGGGGACAGGTAACCATGCCATTCCTGGTCAAGGAAGCGGCGCGACGGGCGCGCGGATCAGCCGTGACTGACGCCTCCGATGTACCCCATTTGCGCACACCCGGAGTCCTGAGACGTACGCACGACGGCGTAACCTTGCTCATGAGCTCGTGCCCGGCCCATGGACTGCGAGGCAACATTCGGTCATGCCAAGGTGGCCAAGGTCGGTGAAAGGACCATAGGATGGGTAAACCAGTGACGAAGGGCGGTACGGCCAAGGGAATCTACACAAGGCAGTTCGCCGCGTTCGAGGAGTTCATTCGATATGTGCAGAGCCCCTCATGCACCTCGGAGTGGATTTGGCGGGGCCAACGTCACAAGGACTGGAAGTTACTGCCATCGTATGACCGCCACACGGTGCCGACAGGCTATCCTGCCTACATGCACGGCAACGGGGTCCACTTGGGCCGTTTCTCCACTGCCGCGATGGGAAGGCGGTCGGGTTCGCGGGAGCCGGTCACATTTGAGCTTGGCCGACACTACGGGCTGGCAACACCACTCCTGGATTGGTCGGCCTCCCCATTCGTCGCGGCGTTCTTTGCATACGCAAATGCCGAGACGGCTACCCAACAGCGCGCAGTGTGGGCGCTACACCCAGGCCGCGTCAAAGAGATCAACGTGGTGCGAAGGGGACCGATCGGTTCACCGGGATCCCGACTATTCGTCTACCGGCCTCAATCCGAGGAGAACGTTCGCCTGGTTGCGCAGGCCTGCTGGTATACGAAGCGCGAAGATGGTGGTGCGGTAGACGACTGGGTCCGGGCATATCACAAAGACCTCAGCTCGAAGGACCAAGTCCTGCAGAAGCTCCTGCTGGCCGACAACGAGCGTGTCACTGTACTGAGATTGCTCAATCTGATGAACATAAACTACACGTCCCTGTTCCCGGACGTCTATGGTGCGGCAATGCATGCCAATCTGCAACTTGAAATCCCAGACTACGGATAGGGACACGGACCGTCACTGGCGCTTGGATCGCGTGATTGGCGCGACTCCACAACTCGCGTGGCGTGATCGCACCGGGGGATCATCGTGAGCATCATCATACTTGCAGCGTGTCTGTCCGTCTGCCTGGCCGCGGATCGTCCGCAGCGCATACTCATCGTCGCCGATGAGTTCCCTGCCATGGAGGCGCTGGCCGAAGGCATGAAGCGGCTGGAAGGTGTCGAGTGCCGGATCGTCAAACAGGGCGACATGCCCTACGACCTCAGCGCCTTCGATGCCGTGATGGTCTACATTCACGGTCGGCTCGATGAGGGACCGGAGAATGCGCTGCTGGACTATGCCGAATCGGGCGGCAAACTGATCCTGCTCCATCACTCCATCAGCTCGGGCAAGCGGAGCAACAAGCGATGGCTGCCGAAACTGGGCGTCGAGCTTGCCATGGGCGACGTTGACGCCGGCGGCTACAAGTGGATCGAGGGTGTCACGCTCGAAGTCTGCAACCTTGCGCCGAGGCACCCCATCACCAGGAACGGCGTCACCTATCCCCTGAAGCTCGCCTTCACGGACGCACGCGGGCGGCAGTCCTTGCGCGACGGCTTCGCGCTGGAGCGCTCGGAGGTCTATATCAACCACAGGCTCAGCGGGCGGCGCACCACGCTGCTGGGATATCGCTATGTGGACGCTGCGGCCGGCAAGATATGGACGCAGCCGACCGCAGGATGGCTCATGCGCCTCGGCAGGGGCCACGTGCTCTACTTCATGCCCGGCCACACGGAACGGGAGTTCCGCCATCCGTCCTACCTGCGGATTCTGGCCAACGCCGTCACATGGAAACCATGAAGCCGCATGGCTGATCCGTCGTAGCCATGGCTCTTAAGCATCGCCTTCGAGGTTGCCAGATCGCGGCCATCTGCCTGATCGTGGTCGCTACCGGGATCGTTGTTCTCGTTCGTTACCATGCCGCCGGGTTCCGGCAAGAGGGGTTCGAGGGCCTTCTTGCCGGGCGGTACTGGAGGCTCGATGCGGCGAGCGTGGGCGCCTCGCCCGGCACCATCGGCACCGTGACCAACACGCCGCGCTCGGGCAAGCGCGCCCTGCGCATCGGCTACGACTTCCGCCGAGGCGGGCGGCATGTTGTGGTTACGGGTCCTCCGCCGAAGCTGCCCGATCTGCGCGGCATGCGCTTCTGGGTGCGCAATCCCGGCGGCAATCCCCTGGCCATTCGCATGCGCGACAGCGTCGGCCACGTGTTCCAGCGGGCCTTCAGGACACGCACCGACCGCTGGGAACAGGTCGAGCTGATCTTCGGCATGTGGGACGAGTGCTGGGACGGCCCACCTGACCGGGTATTCCACCACCCGCCGCGCAGAATCGCCCTGCTTGTGGCCAACGGCGGCGCGCCGACAGGTGAGGTGCTGGTGGACGACCTGGAGGCCATCGGCGAGCAGGAGATCGCCCGCCGTGCGGCATGGTATGCCGTCCTGGACCATGGACTTCCCTGCTCCAGCTTCCGCGGCGACGTGGAGCTGAAGGGTCGGCCGCTGCGCCTGAGGATCCGAGTAGGGGGCGCCGCACCGTCTGACCGATGCTTCGTCCGCATCGGCTCGGGATGGACCGAGTTCACCAGGAGCGAGCCGGTCCGCGCAGCAGGCACGGTGCACGTGGCCGACGTGTCGCTGGAGGAACCGGGCCACTGGAAGTACGAGGGCTTCCTGGCCGATGGCCTGGCTTCGCCGCCGCTCCGCCTCAAGGAAGTCAAGATTGAGACCAATCAGTCGGATCAGTCGGATCAGTCGGACCAGTCGGACCCGTCCGTCATCTCTGTCGAGGCGCTTACGCTCCCGTCGCCGTCGGCCGAGATTGACCTCGCGGCATCGGGCAGCGCCGCCGGCGGAGCCGACACGTGGTCATGCGCCATGACGAACCTCACGGGCCGGAGGGTCCGCGGCGTGCTTGCCATTTCGGTTCACGATTGGGCCGGCAAGGCCCTCGGGTCGGCGTCTCGCCATGTAGCGTTGGATGCGGGAGCGTCACGCACGGAGCGCTTTCGGCTGCCGGCGCCCGCCGAGCCATGCCGAGTGGCCGAGTTCGTCTTCCGCTCGGACAAGCGAGAATACGGCCCGGCGCAAGCTGCCATCACCACTCCTGCCGAGCCCGTCCGCCAGCAGGCGCAGACGCCTCGCTGGGGCATGGGCACAGGGCTGTCGTTCATCCCCGCCGGTCGTGAGAACGATGCCCGGCGCGAACGGATCGCCGCGCTGGCCCAGGGGGCGGGCGTCCGGTTTGGGCGAGAGCTGATGTTCTGGGAATGGGCCGAGCCGCAGCGCGGTGTCTATCGCTGGGAGCGCTTCGATGCCGCGGTCAATACGCTCCTGAGGCATGGCATCGCGCCGTACGGGATCATCGGCTACTGGTCGCGATGGACCAAGCCGTACACGCCCGAGGGCATCCGAGACTATGCGGGCTTCTGTCGCGCCCTTGTGACCCACTTCCGAGGACGCGTGCGTCACTGGGAGCTGTGGAACGAGCCCAACGGCGGGTTCTGGTCTGGCCCGAGGGAGGTATACGCCACGCTCGTCGCCGAGGCCTATCGGGCGATCAAGGAGACCGACCCGCGCTCGGTTGTGATAGCCGGCTCCGCGGCGCCCATGGATCCTCGCTTCTTGAGGATGGTTGCGGCGGCGGGCGGCTCCTTCGATGCTATGAGTGTGCATCCCTATGGGCCCGATCTCGATCCGATCCTGCTCGGGCCGCTCCTCGTGGCGGCGAAGGATGCATCCGCGCATCCCGACGGACGGCCACGCAGTCTGTGGGTCACCGAAACGGGCTTCTCGATCCTGTCCGGCACGGAAAAGACCCCTGCTTATCAGGCGGCCAACCTCGCCCGAACCTACGTCACAGCTATGGGGCCAGGCCGCGCTGACCATGTCAGTTGGGTCCGAATGACCACGGGACCCAGCCGCAACGACAGCGACGAGCAACTGGGCATCCTCGAATATCCTACGCTCGCCCCGCGCCCGGCCTATCGGGCTCTGCAGACCATCAGCCGTGTCATCGGCGACGCACAGTTCGCCGCCACCGATCCGGCTCCCGACGGGATCAGCGTGCAGCGCTTCCGCCGCCGGGACCGCGACGTCCTCGCCATGTGGAGCCTCAGCGACCCGGCCGTTGTCGCCATCGCATGGCGGAACTCGCGTCCGCCGTTGGTTCAGGACATCATGGGCCGTCGCCTGGCGCTTGGGCAGGGCCATGGCGTCGCCATGCTGCTCTTGCCCCGATGCGAGCCGATCCTCGTCGAGACGGCTGTCGGCGATGGACGGGTGAGTTCGGTCCCGATCCGGGTCCACGGACCCGATGCATGCCTGACGGGTGAGATGGCTGAGGTTCGCATTCAGCTCGCTCGGGCGTTTGCGAACGTGCCGATCGGCGTCGAGACGCCGGACGGATGGAGAGCGAGCTTCAATCGGCCGGCAGGCCCCACCCGAACCTGCCGAATCCGCATTCCGGCGAACGTCGGTCCGGGCGTGCGGTTCATGTGGTTTCGAGTGGGCGGGCGGGACGGCCCGATCGCCGTCCCGCTCCGCCTCCTGGTGCACTCGCCCGTCATCCCGCTGTAGGGGCAGGGGGCTTACGCCGGGAAGAGCCGGTCTATCTCTTCCAGCGTTTCGGGGCTGAGCTTCTTGCCCGATGCACCGGCGTTGTCCTCGATCTGCTCGGGTTTGGATGCGCCGGCGATGACGCTCGAAACCTCTTCGCGGCGCAGGATCCATGCCAGGGCGAGCTGGGCCATGGTCAGGCCTTCCCGCTCGGCCAGGGGCTTGAGCTGCTGCACCTTGCGAAGCATTTCATCGTCAAGTTGGCCGCGATTGAGGAACATGTTCTGGTTCGGGTCGGCGGCGCGCGTCCCGGCTGGCGGCGGCTGGCCGGGAGTATACTTGCCGGTCAGGACCCCCTGCGCCAGGGGCGAGAAGACGATCTGGCCGATGCCCGAGCGATGGCAGGTCGGCATGACTTCCTTCTCGATATGCCGCCCCGTGATGTTGTAGTAAGGCTGGCTCGACACGAACCGATCAAGGCCCATGCGCTGCTGGATGCCCACCGCCTCGGCGATGCGCGATACGGGCCACTCGCTGAAGCCCACGTAGAGCACCTTGCCCGCGCGGATGAGATCATCCAGCGCCCGGAGCGTCTCCTCCAGCGGCGTCGTGTCGTCGTAGCGGTGGCACTGGTAGAGGTCAATGTAGTCGAGCCCCAGCCGCTTCAGGCTCCGGTCGCACTGCTCGCGGATGTGCTTGCGCGAAAGGCCCCGGTCGTTGGGGCCGCTGCCCATGGGGAAGAACACCTTCGTCGCGATCACATAGTCGTCGCGGTCGTACTTGCGGAAGATTCGGCCCCAGACCTCCTCGGCCTTGCCCGTCGCGTAGACGTTGGCCGTATCGAAGAAGTTGATGCCCAGCTCGAACGCCTTGTCCACGCACGCCTCGGCGGTCTTGTCGTCCACCGCGTTGCCGTAAGTCAGCCACGACCCAAGGCAAACCTCGCTCACCTTCAGGCCGCTGCCTCCCAGCCGTCGGTACTCCATAGTCACACTCGCTCCTTCTCGCGGACAAGCCTTGCCCGCGTTGATGACGGAGTCTATTACGGAAAGCGGCCGGGCGACTGCGTCAATGAGGGTTCCGCTCTAGTGCAGTGCCCCAGTCGTATGATTGACAATGTGTGCACACATCGGGCATCTTTGGCCCATGTGGAAACCAGGGACCGTTCTGCCCATGTCCACGGCTGATCGAGGCACGCTCGAAGCCTGGGTCCGCGCCTGCAACGCCTCGCATTGCGGGCGTGGATATGCTTGTCGGCCGCCGACGGGGTCTCGAACAACGGGATCGCGAAGAGGCTGGGTGTATCCAGGCCGACCGTGATCCTGTGGCGCGACCGCTTCAGCGCTAACGGACCGATCAGCCTGACGAAGGATGCGCCGCGCGGCCCTTCGCCGAAACGGCTGGACGTTGGGAAGGCGGCCGCGACCGTGGAAGCGACGCTTCATGCCAGGCCGCCGGAGGCAACGCATTGGAGTATCCGATCCATGCCGGCGGCCATCGCCCCGAAGCCGCCTTCGACGATGGAAGTGGTGTAGACTAGACGGTAAGGCGTGCTATGGACGAGAGAGAACGGATACTGAGCATCCTCCGCGAGGCTCTGCCCCAGCTTAGCGAGCGCTTCAAGGCGCGGCGGCTTGCCTTGTTCGGTTCGGTGGCGCACGGGGAGTGCGGCGAGCACAGCGATGTGGATCTGCTGGTGGAGTTTGAACCGGGGGCGAGCCTGTTTGACCTGGTGGCAATGGGCGGCTTCCTGGAAGGGCGACTGGGCCGACGCGTAGACCTGAGCACTCCGAATGCCCTGCATCCGGCGATCAAGGCTCAGGTTCTGGCAGACATCGTTCCGGTATGAGCAGCAGAGGCGCCCGCATGTACCTCGAGGACATCGTTCGGGCCATGCAGGCCGCAGAGTCGTTCGTACGAGGTATGAGCTTTGAGGACTTCCTGCCCGACGACAGAACGGCCAGCGCCGTGATCCGAAAGCTCGAGATCATCGGAGAAGCAACCAAGCAGATACCGGCCGCGGTCCGACATCGGCATCCTGACGTGCCCTGGAACGCCATGGCGGGCATGAGGGACCGCCTGATCCATGCGTATTTTGGGCGGTGACTACGCGCTTGTCTGGAGTACGCTCCACGGCGATGTGCCGCCAGCGAGGCACGCCATCGAGTGCGCGCTCGTGCAAGACACTGAGCTGCGATGATAGGATGCACGTGACCACTCGCTCTGTGTCCGTCTGCACAAGGAACCTAATGCCATGACCTACTCCGAACCCATACCCGATCCCCGCGTCCGCGAGTTCATGCTGCCCGTGCGTGTCCTCTGGACGTCCGATGGAGGCGTGACCAACGCGGAGGCTCTGCTGGCACGCTCCGAAGATGTGTGCCGACTGGTGCGCGCCGAGGGTGCCGAACCGCCGGGGATACTGCTCGATTTCGGCAGCGAAATCCACGGCGGAGCACGGTTCGAGGTTCCCGTCAACTCGACCGGCAAACCCGTTCGCGTGCGTGTGCGCTTCGGCGAATCGGCTTCCGAGGCCATGGGCGAGCCGAACAACGACCACACGATCCACGATTTCGAGATGCGCCTGCCCTGGATGGGCCATCAGGAGGTCGGCAACACAGGCTTCAGGTTCGTCCGGCTCGACCTGCTCGATGAGGGTGTGGAGGTAAGCCTCAGGCAGGTTATGGCTGTGTTCCTTTACCGTCCACTGGAGCGGCTGGGCAGTTTCGAGTGCAGCGACGATCGGCTCAACCGGATATGGGACACAGGAGCCTACACCGTCCATCTGTGCATGCAGGATCACCTGTGGGACGGCATCAAGCGCGATCGGCTGGTGTGGATCGGCGACATGCACCCGGAGACGTGCGTCATCGCATCGGTCTTCGGTCAGTGCGATATCGTGCCCGCAAGCCTCGATTATGTGCGCGACCGCACGCCGCTGCCCCAGTGGATGAACGGCATCTCGTCGTACTCCCTATGGTGGATCCTCTGCCATCACGAATGGTGGCGGCGGTTCGCCGACACCGAATACGTTCAGGCCCAGCGATCCTACCTGGTTCCACTGATCCGACAGGTCATCGAGAAGGTCGGTCCCGACGGATGCGAACACCTTGACGGGCATCGGTTCCTCGAGTGGCCCACTGCCCGCGATGCGACAGCCATCGGATTCGGCCTGCAAGCGCTGACCGTCCTTGCCCTTCGTGCGGGCGCCGACCTGCTGTCGGCAATCGGAGAGGACGATCTCGCCGCCGAGACGCGGACGGTCGCACAGCGCGCTTCCGGCCACCGACGGGAACCGACATACAGCAAGCAGGCAAACTCCCTGGCCGTGATCGCGGGCATGGCCGAGGCGGCCGTCGTCAACGAAAGGCTCTTGTCGCAGGACCCCAACCGCGGCATTTCGACGTTCTACGGTTACTACGTGCTTCAGGCGCGAGCCATCGCCGGCGACATTCAGGGGTGTCTGGACCTGATCCGCACCTACTGGGGCGGCATGCTCGACATGGGCGCGACGACGTTCTGGGAGCATTTCGAGCTCGACTGGATGGATGGCGCCACACGCATAGACGAACTCCCTCAGCCCGGCAGGCCGGACATTCACGCGGACTTCGGCGACCACTGCTACGTCGGATTGCGCCACAGCCTCTGCCACGGATGGGCGGCCGGTCCGACGGCATGGCTGACCGAACACGTCCTCGGCATTGCGCCGGCCGAGCCGGGATTCGCCTGCTTGAGGCTCAACCCACATCTGGGCGATCTCGAATGGGCTCGAGGAGCCGTGCCGACTCCTCGCGGTCCCATCGGCGTCGAGATTACCCGTGCCAAGGATGGATCCGAGGATGTCGAGATCGAGCTGCCCGAAGGCACCAACATCGTGGAGTGAGCCCACAGGCGACCGACCTGCGACGCAGGGCAAGGCCGAGCGCATTCTGATATACTATCCGTAGAGGTTTCGGTCCACCGATGCCCGCCATACGGAAGATAGTGCTTGTCGAGCCCCGCGCTCCGGGTTACCACGTCTACAGCCGCGTGCGGCTGCCGCGATTGGGTCTGCCACTTCTGGCCGCCATTCTCAAGCAGCATGGCCACGACGACGTCACAATCTACTGCGAAGACATCGCTCCCATAGACCTCGACGATGTCTGCAGGGCGGACCTTGTCGGCATCTCAACCACCACAAGCACCGCACCGGCGGCGTACCGCCTGGGCAATCTGGTCAAGAGCCGCAATCCTGATGCGGTCGTGGTCATCGGCGGCGTCCATGTCACCTTCCTTCCCGAAGAGCCCTTCCAGGAAACGACGCAGCAGCGGTTCGGCATCGAGGGCCCGATCTGCGATTACGTTATCCGGGGTGAGGGAGAGCGGCATTTCCCGGACCTGATCAACCGCCTCGAATCCGGTGAGAGGCCGGACCCGGTGATCGGCGAGACCTTGAGGCCGTCCCCCGACGAGCGCATTGACTGGCGCAAGACCATCGGTGACCTCGACGATCTGCCGCTGGCCGATGTGACCTCGATCGTGGGCCATCAGCGGATGCACATAGCGCCCCTTGCCACTTCGCGGGGGTGCCCGTTCGACTGCAGCTTCTGCTCGGTCATCGAGATGTTTGGCCGGAAGATGCGGTATCGCTCGATTGATCCCGATCACCCGCGCAGCGTCATCGCCGAGCTGCGCCACCACCAGCGCATGGGATGGCTGAACACCTTCTTCTACGACGACAACTTCTGCGCGAACGTCACGCGGACCAAGCAGCTCCTGGAGAACATGATCCGGGCCAATGTGGTGCCCCGTGTTTGGTCGGCCCAGGCCAGGGTAACGGACATAGCTCGCGACCGTGAGCTGCTGGAGCTGATGCGTCGAACGCACTGCATGATGCTGTACATGGGCATGGAGTCCGTGAACCCTGACACGCTGACCGAGTACAACAAACGCCAGACCGTGGAGCAGGTCGTCGAGGCGATCCAGATACTGCATCAGTACGGCATACGCGCCCACGGCATGTTCGTGTTTGGCGCCGATGAGGACACCGTGGAGACACTGAGGGCGACCGCCGACTTCGTGATCCGACACAATGTCAGCACGGTCCAGTTCATGATCCTGACACCGCTGCCCGGCACGCGCTACTTCCGCCACCTGGCCGAGACGGGAAGGATATTCGACTACGACTGGACCAGGTACGACGCCCACCACACGGTCTACTTCCCGAAACTCATGACGCCTGCCCAACTGCAGGAGGCCGCCTCGGCAGGCATGGCGCGCGTATACCGGTACTCGCGATGCGCCCTCGCGGCATTGCAGGGGAACTGGCTGACGGCCTTCTTCCGCCTGTATGGGCACAACCAGATTGCGCGTCACATACGGACGACACGCGAGTACGTGCGGAACCTGCCGGTCCGGCCCATGCCCTTGACAGCCGAAGGCTGCGGGGCCGAACCGGCCTGACCGGCCCTAGAACTGAAGCCCGTAGGTTACGCCCAGGAAGCCCTTCTTGTCCTGAATGCCCAACTGAAGCCGGAACGCTTCGTCATGGGCATAGCGCAGAGCGGCGTTCAGGTTGTTGGCGTTCCATTCGGCTGCGACGCTGAAACGCTTGTCGAGGATCACTTCGGCTCCGCCGATGGCCTTCTCCTCGAACATGCCCGTTCCGACGCCGGCATGGAGGCGGAACCCCACGGCATGCTCCGCGAGCACGTCCGGGATATCCCAGTCGGCGCTTGCGACGAAGTAGAACGTTTGATTCAGGGTGTCCGCCGCATCGAGCACGCCGATGCCGATCTCGAACCACTTGAAGTTCTGAGGGATGATATTGACCTTGGCGTTGCCGATCAGTTTCTGACTGGCGCTGTCTCGATCAAGATACGCGGCGCCCACATCCACCCCGGGCGTCAGGCCCCAGTTGGCTTGAACCGTCTTCACGTCGCGTCCGAATGCGGTTCCGAACAGCACGGTCTTGTGCGGTGCGACGTAAGCGCTCGGAACGGTGATCAGCCCGACGGGACCGTACAGGGTGTTGAACCGGATGCGGCCCGTCTCGTCGGCCGGCTGCGCCTCATCGAGCTCCTGAGCCGATGCGGGCAGGCTGAAGCTCGAAGCGACCAGAATCGCCAGTACTGCAAGGCCGCGCTTGAGAGACACCATCGAATGATCCTCCTGTCGTCATCGGAAACGTCTTCGATCATCGGATCGGCGTTCCCTGCGAGGAGTATGTCACATTACCATGAAGGGATGCATATCAGGCGTACGCCGGTACCGTGCAAGCAGGCGATTCGGCCCACTCGCCGTGCCCCATGCCGGGCGGCACGGAGTCGGTCAGGACCCAACGCACCCCGATGCAGCGAAGCGCTTCCGACAGCCGCGTCAGGTCGAGCGGTTTGATCAAGAAGGCGCAGCGTTCGGGAGGAGGAGCTATTTTGGCAAACTGAGCCTCCGATTTCGCCATCAGGACGATCGGGACTTGCGATGTTCTGGCATCCCTGCGCAGCGCTCGAACAAGATCGAGCGCACCCCAGGGGTCCGTTCCGATGTCGGCGAATACCATCTGCGGCACAGCGGCCGTGAGCCCCGGTTGGCGGAAAACGTGTTCCAGCGCTTCGCGGTGGCTGCCGAACGTTCGCACGGGGTTCAAGAGGTACGATCCAAGCACGTCCTCTTCAATGCGCGCGTCCTCGCTGCTATGGTCAACAAGGAGTATGTCCATTGTAGTCTGGTCCTCCACAGATGGCGTCCTCCAGCCCGGCTATCTTGCATACGCGCCTCTTCACGTTTGTCGTGAGCACGCGTGGAAGCCATGATACGCACCCACCGTTGTCTCAGCGTTATGGTTTCCGTTAATAACGCGCCCATTTTCGGGGCTGCCTGTGCCACCATAGCGTTAAGCGCCATCCGACGGGAGCCGATTGGAGAACATGCGGCGGATGGATCACGACAGCGAGGCATGAGTTGGGTGAACTGACTTCGCGCGCTCTGTGCAGCATTGTGGGCATCGCGCTCATCATCGTCGGGGTCGTCGGCATGAGCGAAACGGTCCTGCCGACGAAGACATCGCTCGCTCCGTCTACGATGGCGGTGCGAATCATGGGGCCTGCAACAGCCCTGCTCGGCGTGGGCCTGTTCATGTTCGGAAGGACCGTCCCGCGCAAACACCGACCATCGCCGATGGTTCTGACGATCGCCGGGACCGCCATCACACTGGCGCCCGCGTTGATCTGGACCTACGGGGCGGCGCTCGCTCGAGAAGACGCCGCATTCTGGGCGCCGGCGGTCGCTGCAGCGCTGCTGGTTCTGACCGTGCCCGGTCTCGGCATGGCAATCGGCGGTCTGCGCCGGCTCGGACGGCATGTGCCGGAGCCGTCCCGGCCTGTACAGCCCGGACCCAAGGTGAAACGGCGCAAGTGACACGGCGATCCAGCCTGTGTCATTGGAGAGGACCACTGGATGCAGACAGGTCGAGAGGCGTTCGACAACATCGTCCGCAAGAAGCCTGCGGACCACATCCCCAACAACGACGCACCGTGGGGCGACACGCTGACCCGGTGGGTAAGCGAGGGCATGCCGACGAACGAGGACGGTTCGCCCGTGGATGTAACCGAGCACTTCGGCTATGACATGGCCGGATGCGGCGGGTGGTTCGACTGGCAGCCCATGCGCGGCTTCAGCGAGACCGTCGAGGAGAATGACAACTGGCGCATCGTGCGCAACGGCAGCGGCAGCCTGCTCAAGTGGTGGAAGACCCATTCCGGCACTCCTGAGCACATTGACTTCGACATGACAACCAGGAAGGTCTGGGACGAAAAGTACAGACCCCTGCTGGTCGGCGATTTCGATCGCGAGAGGATCGGCGACGTCTCGGCATTGACGCGCAACCTGGAGCACTGGCGGGCCAAGGGCCGATGGTGCATCTACGGCAACCAGTTCATCTGGGAGAACATGCGGGGCAGTTTCGGCGACTTTACGATGTACACGGCCCTCGTCGAAGACCCCGATTGGATCCACGACTACTGCCGGGTGTACACGGACCTCTACAAGGCCGCCTACAAGATCATGATCGAGGAGGGCGGCAAACCCGACGGCATCTGGCTCTACGAGGATCTCGGATATCGCGACAGGCTGTTCTGCAGCCCGAGCGTGCTGGAGAAGCTCTTCTTCCCCTACTACGCCGAGATGGTCGAGTTCTTCCACAGCTACGACCTGCCCGTCATCCTCCATTCGTGCGGATATCAGAAGGCCGCAGTGCCCCTCATCGTGGATGCCGGATTCGATGGCCTGAACCCCATGGAGGTCAAGGCCGGCAACAACGTCTTCGAGTTCGTCGAGAAGTGGGGCGACCGGCTATGCTTCGTGGGCGGTCTCGATGCGCGGATACTGGAGAGCGGCGACAGGGAGACGATCCGCAAGGGCGTGACCGACTTCATCAAGGGCATGAAGGACCGTGGGGCGCGATTCGTCTACGCCTCCGACCATTCACTGTCCACCAACATCAGCTACCATGACTATCTCTATTCGCTGGAGGTCTACCGCGAGCACAGAATGTACTGACCTCCCCCTCCCACTCGTACTCC
>DYKI01000039.1:27703-29078 GCA_020722705.1 Chthonomonas calidirosea
CTCGTACCCGTTCTCGCACTCGAAACGCGCCCGTTCAGCTCGGCAGAGCCTTGGGTCCAGCCTCATGGCGGCCTCCTCCGGTACACAGTGGTTGTGTCTTGCCGGATGCTGTCCTGCCTGCCGCTGCGGCGTTTCGCAAGGTACCATGCCGCCAGGGGCGCTGAGCAGCATAGCTTCAGCAGTGCCCAAAGCATACGGGGGAAACCATGAAGAACATTGCGATTGGCACCAGCGACCTGCAGGCCTCGGATGTGTCGCTTGGATGCATGCGGATTGCGGGCATGGACGCGCCTGCCGTAGATGAACTTGTCGCGGCAGCATGGGACTCGGGCATCACGATCTTCGACCATGCCGATATCTACGGCGGCGGCAAGTGCGAGGAGGTATTCGCGGCATCGGTCCGGCGCCTTGGCCTCGACCGAAGCCGTATGATCCTCCAGAGCAAGTGCGGCATCCGGCAGGGTTTCTTCGACTTCTCGAAGGAGCACATCCTGCGGTCGGTGGACGGCATCCTGAGCCGACTTCGAACCGACTATCTCGACATCCTGCTGCTCCATCGGCCCGACGCGCTCGTCGAGCCCGAGGAGGTCGCCGAGGCGTTCGTTCAGCTTCAGGATGCGGGCAAGGTACGCGCATTCGGCGTGAGCAACCACAACCCCGGCCAGATTGAACTGCTCCAGGCGAGCCTGCCGATGAAGCTGCACGTCAACCAGCTTCAGTTCAGCGTGGCGCATACGGGCATGGTGGATGCGGGTCTCAACGTCAACATGCACAACGAGAACGGCATCAACCGTGACGGCGGCGTTCTCGACTACTGCCGTCTCAAAGGCATCACAGTGCAGCCATGGTCGCCCTTCCAGCACGGCTTCTTCGCCGGGGCATTCATCGGCGATCCCGACTTTGCCGAGCTGAACCGCGCATTGGATGAGGTTGCGGCGGCCTACGGAGTGTCGGCGACGACGATAGCCATCGCGTGGATCCTGCGCCATCCTGCCAGGATGCAGCCCGTGGTCGGCACCACCAAGCCGCAGCGCGTGCGCGATTCTGCGCGGGCATCCGACATCGCCATCACCCGGGAGGAGTGGTACGCCATCTACCGCGCCGCGGGAAACGTACTGCCATAATCGCGCGGCAATCCCCGAGGCACACCGGCTTCTTCGGCCGTTGAGCCGTTGACAGGGCGGTCCCTGACGACTAGAATAGTATCGGCTCGTACCCCAACATGTTGGGGTACGAGCCCCGGACCGGCGCAAGATATGGCGGGACAGCGGCTCCGGGGTTTCAATGCGCCGTGCCGCTCAACCACCGCTCGGCATCGGCTCGGCGGGAGCCATCTGAGGATCGGCTCGGCGGGAGCCGTCTGAGGATCGGCTCG
>DYKI01000040.1:0-7118 GCA_020722705.1 Chthonomonas calidirosea
GCCCGAGGTGAGCGGCACGGCGGAACTGCTCCGCCATCCGAACTGAGGGGAGTGTTCGATGGATATCCTTGAGCGCATCGTCTGCACGATCGCAGCGACGATGATGACGGCGGGTTGCGGGCGCATGCCATCTCAAGCCCCCGCGCTCCCCGCAGCCGGGACACAGCCGACCGCCAATGACTGGTCGGATCCGAAGCAGTTGGACGTCCTCCGCGCCAAAGGCCGTGAGGCCCTGGGCGTGCGGCTGTGTGCTTCTCTGGATCGGATCTACGGGTACTGGGTTCTTGCCTCCCAAGAAGAGGCGCCGGGCGCTCGGTTCTTGACCGTCAAGACAAGCCACGACGCAATGCAGAACTGGGCGTTTGTCGGGGTATCCGACGGGGGCGAAGTGTTCATGAACATCCCTGTCGCCGCTCGTGTCTCGGCGACCCTTTGCGGACTGCACGACATTGACGGAGACGGATCCAAAGAGGCCGCCATATGGATAGGGAGCGGCGAGAACGCCGGAAACGACGACTGCTATTTCGTCAAACTCCCTCCCAGACCCCGTGTGCTGGGCGGCTGCAGCCCGTGCCCCGACTGCGGCAGGGCGGTTGATCTGGATCACGACGGCTTGCTGGAGTTCGATATCCCCGACTTGTCGCTCGATCATCCGATCGGCCCGTCGCTCCGTCCACTGACCTTGCCGATGATTTACGGCTGCCGGCACGGACGGTTCGTGGACCTTACGGCCCGGATCGCCCGCGAGAAGCTCGAGTTCCAACTCGAGTCTGCAAGGGCCAGGTCCAGGCTGTTGGCGCGTCTGCGCGAGGATCAGCAGGAAGGGTGGCGGACTGAGGCGGTCATGTGGTACGCCTATGCCCTGATGCTGGGTCATGACGAGAGGGCCGTCGTGAGAGAAATGAAGGCCGTACTGCCGACAGACCATTGGAAGCGCATCGCCGCCGAGGATCTCCCGGAGGTGCGCGAGTGCATCAAGCGAAGGCAAGATCGGTTTTTCGTGGGGACAGGTGCCCAATAGCGGCGTTCATGCTGGGCGCAACCGTGCCGAGCGGCGTCGCCCAGCGGCTGTATGGGTGCGCATTGTCCTGACCGCGTCGAACGGCCACAGCGCCGTCGAGCGCCGGATCAGCTCAGGGCTCGGCCCGCGATGTCGTTCCGGTAATGCATGCCCTCGAAGCTGATCTGCTTCATTCCGGCGTAGGCCCGGCTGACGGCGCGCCGAAGGTCGGGGCCGGTTGCCGTCACGCCCAACACCCTGCCGCCATCGGTGAGGAACTGGCCGTTGGCTTCGCGGGTCCCGGCATGGAACACAAGGCACCCTTCCGCCTGGGCAGCGCGGTCGAGCCCCTGGATCAGTTTCCCCGTTTCGTACGCGCCCGGGTACCCTCCTGAGGCCGCGACAACGCATGCGCTCGATCCGCGGGCGCAGGTGACGTCAACCTCGTCCAGGCGACCGTTGACCGAAGCATCCATGATCTCCAGCAGGTCCGATTCGAGCAGCGGCAGCACCGCCTGTGTCTCAGGATCGCCGAACCGGCAGTTGAACTCGAGAGTCTTCAAGCCCTCGTCGGTGATGATGAGCCCGGCATAGAGCACGCCCTTGTAGGGGATGCCCAGATCGCGAATGGCGGCGACGGCCGGCTTCAGGACCAGTTCGCGAGCGCGCTCGGCTATGTCATCGGGGACAATCGGCACCGGCGAGTACGCGCCCATGCCGCCCGTGTTGGGCCCAGTGTCGCCATCGCCGACCCGCTTGTGGTCCTGAGATGGCGGCAACGGCACGATGAAATCGCCGTCGGTGATGGCCATGATGCTGACCTCTTCACCGATCAATCTCTGCTCGATGATGACGCGGTCGCCTGCAGCGCCGTAGACCTTGCGCACCATCATCTCGTCTACGGCGCCGTGCGCCTCTGCCTCGGTGCCTGCGACGGTGACTCCCTTGCCCGCCGCGAGCCCGTCGGCCTTCACTACCAGGCCTCGTTCGGCCACCTCGGGCCGGCGGAACCAGCGCGCGACCGTTTCGTGGGCGGTGTTGGCGTCCGAGCATAGCTCGTAGTCGGCGGTCGGTATGCCGTACCGAACCATGAGCTCCTTGGCGAACGCTTTGCTGCCTTCGATTCGGGCCGGGTCGGTGGCCGGACCGAAGGCGGGCAGGCCGCGGGCTTCGAAACGATCGACGATTCCCGCGATCAACGGAGCCTCGGGCCCGATGACGGTCAGGTCCACCTTCTGCGCAGCGGCGAAGTTGGCCAGGCCCGATATGTCTGTGGGCTTGATATTGATGCACTCGGCCAGCTTGCTGATCCCGGCGTTGCCCGGAGCGCAATAGATTTGGTTCACGTGCCGGCTCTGGGCGATCTTCCACACCAGAGCGTGCTCACGACCACCCCCACCTACAACCAGTACGCGCATGATGGTCCTTCCTTGGTTCTTGTCCCCTCTCCCACGTTCACCGACCGAGCGGGCGCTTTATCGGCGACGGTGAGGGAACCACGGTCGCGGACGCCGGGCCGCACCGGAGAATGGGATCACGCCTTGATCCAGTTGGCGATGTTCTCGAAACGCGCAAACGCGGGCCAGAAGCCCACCTCGATGGTCCCCGTCGGGCCATTCCGCTGCTTGGCGATGATGAGCTCGGCCACTTGCATCTCATCATCACGACGGCTCGGTCTTTCCGCCGGTTCGGCCTTTTGCTCGCCATCGGCCGCCCTGGAGGCCTGCTTCTGGCGGATCGCCTCGTAATAGGCTTCGCGATAGATGAAGATGACCACATCGGCCTCCGCCTCAATGCTGCCCGATTCGCGCAGGTCGGAGAGCATGGGGCGATTGTTCTGGCGGTGTTCAACGGCGCGGCTGAGCTGAGACAGCGCGACGACGGGCCGATCCAGCTCCCTGGCCAGCGCCTTGAGGGATCGGGCGATTTCGCTGATCTCCTGGTTGCGATTCTCGGTGGTGCGGTGGCCGCGCATGAGCTGGAGATAGTCAACCACGACGATCCCGAGGTCGTGTTGTTCTGCCGCAAGGCGTCTGCACTTGCCGCGAATGTCCAGCGCGGTACAGACGGGACTGTCATCAATGAAGATCGGCGCCTCCGACAGATCCGAGCAGGCCTTGCCGATGAGCGGCCACTCCTTCGTTTCGAGCCGGCCTGTGCGTACCCGGTGCGCGTTGACGCGAGATTCCGAGCAGATCATGCGCATGCAGAGCTGCTCGGCCGACATCTCCAGGCTGAAAATGGCCGCCGGTCGCTTGGTATGCAGCGCGACGTGCTGGGCGATCCCGATGGCCAGAGCGGTCTTGCCCATCGAGGGCCTGGCGGCGATGATGATCAGGTCCGAGTTCTGAAGTCCCGCCGTCATGTCGTCGAGGGCCCCGAATGGCGTCGCAAGGCCGGTGACGGGCTCCGTGTTGTCCGAGCGGGCCTCAAGCTTCTCGTACGTCTCGGGGATCAGCTTCTTCATGGACTTGAAGTACGAGGTCGAGCGGCGGTTGGCGACGGCAAAGACCGCCTGTTCGGCGCGGTCCACGACATCGTCAACAGAGTCGAAGTCCTCGTGAGCCATCGCCTGTATGCGGCCTGCTGCCTCGATCAGGCGGCGCAGAACGGCCTTTTCCTCAACCCGCTGGGCATAGTAAGTGGCATTGGCGGCGCTGGCGACGGCCTCGGTGAGCTGCACAAGGTAGGGGACGCCGCCGACGTCATCGAGCATCCCCTGGTCGCGGAGAACGTCTTGCAGGGTCAGCAGGTCTACGGGCTGCCGCCGCTCGACGAGCGACATGATCGCCTCGTAGATCACACGATGGGCGTCGCGATAGAAGTCCTCGGGACTGAGGATCCCGCGGACCCTTTCGATGGCGGCTGACTCGATGAGCATGGAGCCGAGCGCAGCCTGCTCCATCTCGAGACTCTGTGGCGGTATCTTGTCGGCGGGCACCGTCGGACTCATGCGGTCACGCCTCTTTCGTGCTCATGCGCGCCGCCGCGAAGGAACCCGCAACGGCGCGCAAAGGGGTTGGTCAGGATTCTTCGGCTTCGGTCGCGTCAGGTACCGGCTCGGCGGACTCGGCCGTGGCCGCCGCTTCCGCGGCGCGGGCCTCGGCGAGGGCAGCTTCCTGTGCTCGGCGCTCCAGCTCCTGCTCGGTGGTCACGTCCACCTGCACGGTCACGGAGATGTCACTGGCGACGCGGACCGGGATCGGGTAGACGCCGAGAGTCTTGATCGGGTCCACCAGTCCGACGCGGCGCTTGTCCACCTCAATGCCGGTGGCCTGCTTGATACCCTCAGCCACATCCTGGGCCGTGATGGAACCGTAGAGCTTCGTGCCCGAACCGACCTTGCCCTTGATGATGATCGAGAGCCCCTCGAGCGCGGCTGCAGCGCTCTCGGCCACCTGATGCAGCTTGGCCTCGCGGGCCTTATCGTGCTCCGCGCGCGCCTGATGCTCCTTGAGGAACCCGCCTGTCGCGGGCACAGCATACTGGCGCGGGAACAGGTAGTTGCGGGCGTACCCGTCCGAGACGTTGACGATCTCGCCACCCTTGCCCACTTTGGGTACGTCACGCTGAAGAATGACCTTCATTCCATGTTCTCCCGTTGGTCGTTGCCGCCGCACTCAGCTTTCAGACGGCATCGGTCAGCCGCTCCGTCGTCGGCTCCGGCTCTGCTTGCCACATCTTGCCCTCTCTCGCACGCTCACCTGCACCGGTGCGATCCGGGCGGATGCCGCATGCTGGAGAGGGCCCAGGAACCCCTCTGTCACCTATCTTCTGAGGCGGACCCCGACGGATGGCGTCGTATGCCGAAACACGCTGTCGGCCCCCACCCAGAGCGACCAGTCCTGGTTCAGTTTCATGAATGCCCGAGCGTCCAATGTAAGTCTGTTCGGATTGTACGCATCCAGCGTAACCTGGACGCCCGATGGCGCATTCAGATCGAACCCGGCGCCCAGCTTGGACGCATAAAGCCCATACCGAAACGTGCCGAGTTCATCGAGCCGCGTTCCGTATTGGGCAATCAGCTTGTTCGACTCGGCGAAGTCGAAAATGCCCAGGCTGAACGTATTTCCCTTGCCCACCGGAAACTGCACCCCGACGTTGGACCGGAAGTGCGGCTCCCTGCCCCTTTCTCCGAACTCGATATCCAGGCTCGGCTGCCCGATCCCGAACTTCGGTCCGCCAGTCGGCAGTTTCAGCCCTTCCACCAGCCGCGACACATCTGCGGCCACCTTCTTGCCGGATTCCGTTGCTTCACGCACCGAGGCCAGCGTCGCTTTCAGGTCTCCCTGCACCACGGCATCGCCAAGCAGCATATGCACATCCGACGCCACCTGGTTGAACCGCGCGATCGTCGCCTTCGTCACGTCCAGCGTTTCCTGAAGCGACTGCTGCAGGCGCGGATCGTTGACCTGCTCGGCGAGTCGGGTCACCAGTCCTCGTGCAGCATCCACGGTGTCCGTGAAACGCTGCAAGAGGTCGAACAACCCCGTCACGAGGTCGTCCACGCGGCCGCTGTTGCGCTTCATCAGCGCCTGCAGCTCGGAACCGAATGTCTCGGTGGTCCGGCGCGCCTGAGACGATATCGCGTCAAGGTCCACGAGGACGTCATTGAGCGTCTTCTCGATCTGGGGATTGGAGGCGATACGCCGAGCCCGACCGGAAATGACGCCGAAATCCGCCATCATGGTTTCGGTGCGCCTAAGTATACCCTCAACGTGATCCATAGACCGGGTCAGGCGCGGCGACATGGCTTCGAGCGACGCCGAGAACTCCTTGACGATGCGGTCTGTCTCGGGCGATATCTGCGCGAGGGCGCTGAGCGGCTCTTCGCCCCGATACAGGCCGCCCGGTCGCATCGCGGCCTCCGACACTCCCGGCACGATCTCGATCTGGGGATTGGAGACAAGCAGACCGGTGCTGATGACGATCTTCGAGTCGGCGGGTATGGCTTTGAGGTACTTGCGGCCGATGCGGAGCGTAACGATCGGCTTTCGGGATTGCAGGTCGAGCTCGATATCCTTCACATTGCCGATCTTGACGCCATTCATGCGCACCGCCGCCTGAGGCTGCAGTCCGCGCGTGTCCGGAAAGATCACCCTGATTGCGAATGTGTCAAGGTCAAGATGCGCCAGGTACGACCAGGCGTAGAAGAGACCCACAAAGCCCAGTACCGCTGCAATCCCCACTTTGAGCGGCGCTCGTCCGTCCATATGTCAACTCCGAACCCGTGGCTGTTGGGCGCCGGCGCTTTCCGAGTTGATCGCGGGCTCGATGAACTCGCGCACCGAGGGGTGGTCGGATCGGCGTAGGCCCGCAGGCGTGTCCACGGTCAGCAGCCTGCCGTCTTCGATCATTGCGGCTCGATCGGATATACGCATGATGGTCTCGATGTCGTGCGAAACGACCACCGATGTGACGCCGAAACGCTCCCGCGTTTCGACGATGAGATCGTCAATGGCGCGTCCTGTGACCGGATCCAGACCGCTCGTCGGCTCATCGTACAGCAGAAACTCCGGATTGGTCGCCAGCGCGCGCGCCAGTCCGACGCGCTTCTGCATCCCGCCCGAGAGCTCCGAGGGATAGAGGTCCTCCACACCCTCGAGATGGACATCGGCAAGGCGCTCACGCACGGTCTGCCGCAGGTCCTCCCTCCCGACTCGCCTGTGCTGCACCAATCCGAAGGCGACATTGTCGAATACGGTGAGCGAATCGAAGAGCGCCGCATACTGGAAGACGAAACCGATGCGCAGGCGGATGCGGTTCAGTTGTATCTCGGACATACGGGCAATGTCGGTCCCTTTGATGGTGATCGAACCCTCCGTCGGCCTGAGCAAGCCGCCCAGGCACTTCAGCAGGGTTGTCTTGCCGCTGCCGGAGCGGCCCATCAGCGAGAGGATCTCGCCGCGGCCAACATTGAACGTGATGCCTGACAGCACCGCGCGATCACTCACGACGTAGGATAGATCGCGCACTTCGATGGCCGAAGCGCCGGCATCCGCAACGAGCTGCGAGCCGGAGGCAGGCACGTCGGAGCGCCCCGTAAGCGGGTGTTCGGCCCTCACGCTTGCCCTCTCGATTGGCCCGATTCTGCCCTCACCCTGACCCTCTCCCGCGC
>DYKI01000040.1:7218-29035 GCA_020722705.1 Chthonomonas calidirosea
CCCTCTCCCGCGCTCGGTCGCGTGACGCATCAGCTTCGCTTGGCGCGCGGGAGAGGGCCAGGGTGAGGGCTTGACCCGCCCATTCAACGCTGCAACCCGTCATTTCGCCGCCACCGATGCGCCCATCAGAACCTGCGCCAGGAAGAAGTCGGATACGAAAATCAGCACGACACACAGCACCACCGAGCTGGTGGTCGCCTGTCCAACCCCGGCGGCTCCGCGGTGCGTCCGCAGGCCCTGGCGACAGGCGACCGCCGCAACCGTAAAACCGAACCACAGCGTCTTCACGAGCCCTTTGATCAGGTCGCTTTCCGCCGCCATCATCCGGACGGAGTCCATGAACGTCGCCGACGGCACGCCGTGGACCGAGGCCATGACAATGGAGCCGCCAATGCCTGCAAAGTCCGCGATCAGGCCGCACAGGGGCATCATGGCGACGCAAGCCAGCAGCCTCGGGGCCACGAGGTACGCAATGGGGGAGACGGCCATTGAGCGCAGGGCATCCACCTGCTCGGTGACCACCATGGTGCCGATCTCGGCGGCTATGGCGGCGCCGCTTCGAGCGGCCACCATGATCCCTGCGAGGATCGGGCCGAGCTCGAGCAGGAACGTCAGCGCGATCGTGCCGCCGGTGAACGCATCCGCGCCGAACTGGGTCAGAACGCCTGTCATGTAGAAGGCAAGCACGGCCCCGGTTGAAACGGATGTCGCGATGATGATGGGCAGGGAGTCTACGCCGATGAAGGCCATCTGTCGGATCGTCTCCGCGCTGCGGACGCGACCACGAACAATGCACACCATGCCCTGGAACGCGACTGTCCAGGTGTCGCCGATGAAAACGAGCGAATCCCTCAGGGGACTGGCCCCCCGACGGCTCGAATGCGCAACAGCCGTGCCGTTAGCCATGCGTCGGATTATACTGAGGCGACTTCGGGGTGTCAACGACGCCAAATCGCCGGAGCAGTTTGGCGCGCACATACCGTATCCGTAAGCGTGGCCCGCATCCGCGAGCGACGAACGAGGAGGACGCCAATGTCACCCGTGCGTGTTAGGAAGCAAGTCGTCTGCCCGGAGTGCGGCCGGGTCCTGCGTGTTATCCCTGCTTCCGCTGCCAGAGTTGAGGCTGAGAACCTGCCCGACGAGGACGAGCTCGACGAGGCCGTTGCCGCGTCCAACAGCCCTGAGGTCATCGAGACCGTCGTCGAAGTCGGTCCCGTCTGCCCGCGCTGTGCGGGAGAGTAACTGCGCATAGCCCCCCGGCCGGCTTTGCGGCGTCGTGTCGAGTCCGAGCGGCGCCCGGAGATAGGACGGCTCCTCCGAACTTCGTCCGGAGGAGCCGTCTCGGGGAGGGAGAGGGACCCTTGCCTTACGGCATCTCGACAGTGACCAGGGTGCGCGTCTTGTCGCGTCTGACAACCAGGGGAACTCGGTCGCCCGACTTGAGGTTTCGGATGGCCGCATCAAGGTCGGCCGGCGCTTCCATCTCGCGCCCGTTGGCCCTGAGTATCACGTCGCCCGGCTGGATCCCTGCACTGTCGGCAGGCGATCCGGCCTCGACCTGCACAACAACCACGCCGCCCGTGATGTCCCCGAGGTTGTACTTCTTGGCGCTGTCCGGAGTCACGCGCTCGACCTTGACGCCCAGTCTGCCGCCGGCCGAGCTCGGCTCCGTTCCCTGAGCCACGCCGATCTCCGGAGCGGGCTCGAGCTTGGCCGAAACCCGGATGTCCTTGCCGCCGCGACGTACGAGCATGTCAATCGTCTCGCCCGGGGCTCTGGACGCCACGATACCCCGAAACTCAACGTCATCCTCGATGAGCCGACCATTGACCTTCACGATCACGTCCTCGGGCTGGAGGCCTGCCTTGGCTGCAGGCGTGCCCTCACTGACCGTCTCAACGAGCGCGCCGCCGACTTTGACTCCGTACTTCTCACGCTGAGCGGGCGTCAATGACGTCGGCACCACGCCCAGGAAGCCGCGAACGACCTTGCCCTTGGTGATCAACGCCTCCATCACCTGGCGAGCCGTATTGGATGGAATGGCGAACCCGATGCCCACATTACCGCCCGTAGGCGACTTGATGGCGACGTTGATGCCGATCACCTTGCCGGTGGAATCGACCAGCGGACCGCCGGAGTTCCCGGGGTTGATCGAAGCGTCGGTTTGGAGCAGGGCCGGATAGAATCGCCCCTCGGTGCCTTCAGCGATAGCCTGCTGCCGCTTGCGCGCGCTGATGATGCCCAGCGTCATGGTGTCGTCCAGGGCAAGCGGCGCGCCAAATGCCAGCGCCCACTGACCCACTCGAACACGATCCGAGTCGGCGAACTCGGCGGTCGGCAGGTTGGATGCGTTGATCTTGATCACGGCCAGGTCGCTGCGGTAATCACGGCGAACGGTTCCGTCGAACTCGCGACCATCCTCAAGCTTAACCGTGACCTTGTCGGCTCCATCAACAACATGATCGTTGGTCAGCACCCATCCATCCGAGCGCACGATCACACCGCTCCCGCCGCCCTCGGCGCGAAACTCGCGTGGAATGCGGGGAAGCTCGAAGGGGCCGTCACCGCCGGGCGTCCTGAAGCCGAAGTCACGGAACAGATCGTCAAGTCCGGGCGCCTGACGACCGGTCTGCACGGTCCTTCTGGCTCGGATGGACACCACCGAAGGCAGGACGCGCTGGCCGATGGCCACAAAGCCGTCCTCAAGGGACGTGAGGCTCAATGTCCTCTTCGCCAATGCGGCATCGCTGATGGCTGTGTTCTGCGTCCTTGCCTGAAGGGCTCCATCCGCAAGGCTCGGCTTGGTGAGCAGGGACCCGGTCAGCACGCAGCCGACGAGGAACGCGGCAATGAGCATGCCCGCACGCGCCTTGGGACGCGACCAGATATCCGATACCATGTGTTGCCCTCCTTCAGGGAGCGCGCTTTACTGCGCTGCAATACCTGTGTTTGATACGCGGCACGCTCGCGGAGGGGTTCCCTGGGCGGTCCCCGAGCCGATCCGCGGATCGGGGACAGATTCGCCGTCCGTTACTCGGATTGCTTCGGAGGGCGTGACCGTATGGCAGCCAGCCGTCGCAGCATCGTCTGCACCTCCTCATGATGCTCCTGCGCGAGGTTGCGCCGCTCCCCGATGTCGTCGTCAAGGTCGTAGAGCTGAGGCTCGGGGGCATTGCCCAGTTCCGTGTCGGTCAGTGGAGCGTAGGCCGCTCCGCTGCTCGGCTCGATCGCCTTTCGAGCGCCCTGAAGGATGGCCAGCGAACCGGCCTGCTCAACCAGCTCGCCCCTGGCTTGTTTCGTCTGACCCAACAGCGCCGGCAGCACATTGAGGCTGTCGGGACACTCGCCGGCATCGAGCTTCACGCCGGCAAGCGCCGCGAACGACGCCGGCAAGTCCATCAAGCAAAGCAGTGCGTCCGTCTCGCCGGTCCTGACGGCTCCCGGACGGCTGACGATGAACGGAACGCGGGTGCCGCCTTCGAAGATGCTGTACTTTCCTCCACGCAGGGGGCCTGCGGGCCGGTGCCCGTTCCGGTCGCGAACCGCCCCATCGTCGTAGCCGTCGTCAACCACGGGGCCGTTGTCGCTCGTAACGATGACGATCGTATCCTCGATCAGCCCCTTGTGCTCGAGTGCGGCAGTCAGCTCACCGACGCACCAGTCGAACTGGACGATCGCGTCACCCCGCACTCCGCAGCCGCTCTTGCCGCGGAAACGTGGGTGGGGAACCCTTGGAACGTGGGGATCGTGCGTGGCGAAGTAGAGGAAGAAGGGTTCGCCGGCATGCTGTTCAATGAAGGCGACGCCCTTGCGGGTGAACGTGTCGGCCATGTCTTCATCCACCCACCGAGCTGCCTTGCCGCCGCTCATATAGCCGATGCGGCTGATGCCGTTGATGATCGTCTGGTCGTGACCGTGGCTGGGGCGGACTTTGAGCAGGTCCGGGCGCGCCTTGCCGGTGGGCTCGTCGCCGATGGGATCAGTGTAGCTGACCCGGATAGGGTCGGCAGGGTCGAGCCCGGCCACGCGCCGATTCTCGACGTAGACGCAAGGCACCCGGTCGCATGTCGCCGGCATCAGGAAACAGTAGTCGAAGCCCACCTCCAGCGGGCCGGGCTTGATCTCGCCGTTCCAGTCCGGGCCGCCTGGCCCGCCAAGGCCAAGGTGCCACTTGCCCACAACTCCGGTTCGATAGCCGGCACGTTTCAGGACCGATGGCAGCGTCGCACTGCCGGGCTCGATGATCAGCGCGGCATCGCCCGGCAGGATTCCCGTGCCCTTCTTGCGCCACGGATACATGCCGGTCAGCATCGCGAAACGCGAAGGCGTGCACATTGCGGCTGCAGCATGGGCGTTGACGAACCGGAGTCCTCGGCTCGCCAGCCGGTCCACGTTCGGTGTCGGGATCAGCGATGCGCCATAGCATCCCACATCGCCGAAGCCAAGGTCATCGGCTACGATCAGAACGATGTTGGGGCGGCGCAGTCCGGCCGAAGCGTTCATGGCAGGTCCCTCCCATGCCGACAGTCCCGAAGCGGCCACGCCCGCAGCCGCGCGGACGATATCCCTGCGCGTCAGTGTGCGCGCTGCAGGCGGGGGATGAGGCTCGGGCATGTCTGTACTGCCTCCATGATAACGGTATTCGCCGGACACGAACATTGATCCTTCCGATCGCGTTCGGATGCGCATCGCGGGATGTTGTCATGGCGGCGCATGGAGGCGCAACGCGGTTCGGCATCGCGTCGCTGCGGTCGCGGTGGGGGCTGCGCCGCCGGCTGGGCGCCGGCGGCGTTTCGGCGTGGGCTTACTGCTGGTACGGATTCCACATGGCAACGTCGGAGATCAGCTTGTCGTAAGCGACGGCCTTGGTATGGCCATCGGCGAACTGAACGTTGATGACACCCGTATGGCGGGACTTGCCAAGCTGCACGGCCTCGGCATCCGTCGGCTCTGCAGACGGTCCCGTGGGTGATGCCCAGCGGAACAGGTATGAGTTGCCGATGTTCTTCCAGTACCGCAGATAGTAGCCGCTCGGAGTGAACGTGCCGAGCGCCGGCGGGTTGATCGGGAGGGCGCCATAGTAGCTCCCGTCCATCAGGATGACCGTGCCGGCCGGTCCGACGAGGGCCGCCATGGCCAGCCCCAGATCGGCCGGGAAGCAGTAGTAGTTGGCCGAGTACGAGTTCTGACCGCCGTAGCTGCAGTACTGCAGTTCCGTGTCGCTGCAGGAAGTGGCGACGTTGACCCATGCGTTCGGCTTCGACGGACAGCGCCAGACCTGCCAGTTCTTGATATACGGGTAGAGGAGCTGACTATAGAACGTCCGGTCGGTGGCCCTGACATGCCCGAGGGCAGTCAGGTCCGCCGCAAACGGGTTGGGCGTGCGGGTGCGGTACGGGAACAGCATCTCGTCATAGTCTTGCGAATACATCATGGTCGCCTTGCCCATCTGGTTCATGTTGGAAATGCACGAGATGGCGCGGGCTTTCTCACGGGCTTGCGCGAAGACCGGGAACAGAATCGCCGCGAGGATGGCGATAATGGCGATGACGACGAGCAGTTCGATAAGCGTGAACGCTCTTCGCTTGCCGAATGGCATTGTATTGGCCTCCCTGTAGTGGACCGGCAGGGCGCCATTGTGGACGGCCCGCCACCGGTTCGGAGCCATGAGCATACGTGCCGGGCAATAAGCTGCCGATAAGCCGGCATTATGCGAAGACTAAGTTATCCGGACGCGTGGAGATGAGCGTCTCGGTGGACCGATGTCCCAGGGGGCTGTGATGGCAATGATCCGGACCGATGCATTCAGGTCCGTAGCCGGGTTCGCAGCGATGCTCGCAGCGGCACCGGCATGCGTCGCTGTGACATGTGTTCATGGATGTGTCGGCATGGCCGAACGGCGAGGGGACCGGAACTCGGTTGGCATGGAGATGGTGGAGACGTCGGCCGACCGGTTCATGATGGGATCCGATGACGGGTTTTGGACGCACCGTCCCGCTCACATGGTGCGCCCGCGCGCGAGAGAGAGCCCTACAGGCTGCGCACTGAGGCGTATGCCGCTCGGTCCGCCGATCGCCTCGGGTCCGCGGCATGTCATCGGGTCCTCTCGAGTGGTGCCGCGATTGGTTCGGGGAGTATGGCCACGGGGAGCAGACCGATCCGGTCGGCCCCACTCGCCGATGGCAAGCCCGATTGGACCGGCGACAGCATCCGCGAAAGTGACTGGAGCGGCACGGCCTGCTCACATCTGCGGCTTCCGGCGTGACGCACATTGAGATACAAACGTCGCCAGGCTGACGGTAGAGGTCAGGCCGGTCCCCTCGGCGGGAGTCCTTCCCATCGAGCGCTATCCGCTTCGTGATGATCGGACCTGGCGAACGTCGAGACCATGCTCGGAGGGGCGCTCATCGCTGAGGTTGCGCGCGAAGACCATGCACCACCCAGCGCACCGGGCGCGTTGACATTGGCGGCAAGCCATGATACGATAGACCGTTCCCCGTTCATTGGGACGAGTGCAGGATATCCGATGGGGACAGGGGGTGCGTTGCGCGGTCCGTGATCGGAGCGTTCATCGGCACCAGGAGCATCCAGGTCATCGCGAGCGAAGAGAAGCGGTCTTAGGCGCTCGTTGGGCGACCGCATCCCCAATCGGCATGGCTTCGCTGTACTCGCAGTGACGTGCGCCGCCTGCGTTCATTCGTCAGGTGAGATCATCACAGATGGTGCACGCACGGAGTAGAGGTGGACGCTCCTATGAAGCGCTTGCCCGATGGCAGGAAGTCCACCGAAGTGCTTCACGTCATGGCCGCTGCAATCCAGTCGCAACGGCATGTCTACCGGCAGCGACTGGGTCTTTCTGCCCGCCGTTGACTCGCCCGCGCCATCTCAGGCCGGTGGTCGTGTCCGGTTCCACATGGCATCGGATGCCGCCGGCACTGCCGTGAAGGAGGTTATACGATGAACCGTACCCTTTACTCCGCTCTGGTGGTGGTCATGCTCGCCATTGTACTGTGCGGTGTTCCTGCCCAGGCCGATAACACACCAAGCGCCAAGGGGATTGGCCTCACCCTTCTCCCTCTCGCTCCTGAGGACCTCGACGCCATACAGCGAGCCACGCGGCGTCGTGTAGGCGTCATGGTGTCGGCTGTAGCCCGCGAGTCCCTCTGCGCCAAAGCAGGCATTAAGAAGGGAGACATCATCCTCGCTCTCGGCAGTACAGGCGTAGACTCGCCCGAGGCTGTGGACCGCGCGCTTTCGGGCAAGACGGGCAAACTCGACGTTGGGATCCTGAGAATCTCCCCGGCAGGTGAGCCCGATGCTATCATCGTCCCGCTTGAACTGCCGATGGCCGAGAGTAAGGAGCCTCGCCCGACCACTGCAGACAAGACCAGACCCGACGCAGGCGACGCCGACACGCGATCCAAGCTCAAGGCACTCGAGGATGCCAGGGCGGCCGGAGTGCTCACCGAGGAGGAGTACAAGAAGAAGAAGGCGGAGCTTGAGGCGAAGCTCAAACCCGCCACCAAGCCGCTGAACCCGGAGACCCAGAAGAAACTCAAGGCGCTCGAAGACGCTCGCAAGGCAGGAGTCCTCAGCGAGGCGGAGTTCGAACGAAAGCGAACGGAGCTTCTCGGTACGGGAGCAGCGAAGCGAGCGAAAGCCGCAGATAAACGGACGCCACTGATCCCATCGGTGAAGTCAACCGTCTATGAGCATCCCATCGGCTTTCGGTTTGTCCACCCGTCCGACTGGCGCGTTGAGGAGCAAGGCGAAATGCTTGTGCTGACGCCCCCGAATCAGGCTAAGAACGCACAGGGACCCATTGAGGCTTACCTCATTGCAGGGGAGCGCGTCGATTCCGAGGGCATCAACAGCGCCTCGGACCCAATGGTTGTGTCGTTCTTGGATGAACAGGTCCGCCAACTGCTGCCCAACGCGTCGAGAAAGGGCGACCCGGCGCCGGTGGACACCTCCTCGGGGAAGGGAGTGGTGCTGGACTGGTCGTGCAAAGGGCCGAACGGTCAGGATCTCATTGCAAGGTGCTATGCCAACGTGATCAATGGGCACGGCGTCGTGCTTAGCGGCATCGGGGTGCGCAGCAACGTCGAAGCGCGTGACGGCGTCCTGAGAAGGATGTTTTCTTCCTTTGGGATGCAGGAGGGCAAGATAGACCCTGCCCTTGTCGGGGAGTGGGCGCTCAGCGGCACCACCTCCATCACCAACTGGTCGCAATGGGAGACGGCCTATTCGCGGGCGAAGCTCGTGTCCGACTCCAAGACGCGCCTGACGCTCTCCAGGGACGGCACATGGAAACGGGTGTACGAGTCCCAGACTCTGGCCGGCGGTGGGGGAATATGGATGGAGAGCAACGATCGCAAAGTCAGTCAGGGCCGATGGTTCGGCGGCGGAGGCATGCTGTACCTCGTTGACGACCAGGATCTGTGGGAGACCTACAGGGCCAAAGTCGAGGGGCAGCCGGGGGAACGTCAGCTCAGGATGGCTTCCGAGAAGACAGGCACTCTCTGGTCAGAGGCGCGCTAGCCGCCGCCTGGTCGCGAGCCACGGCAGAAGCGCTCTGCGTAGCGGCGCGGCGTCGTCACGCGCCTGACGCGCATGGTTCACTTCGCCCGCCGGTGATTGAGCAGCCGATTGCGCGAGATAGCAGCGGGACTGGCCTCTTGGGACACGCTGCGCGACAACACGCTTTCGCAAGCGGCGTATCGAAATCCAGGCGGGCATGTCCGGGTGTAGGATCGCGGATGGTGGTGGGTTCGGTATGCGCGGGAGAGGAGAGCATGTGCGCCCGCTTGCCAGGGGGCGTCACTTCGGCAATGGAGCCGTCAGCAGCGTCTTCCCGCCCGTGCCATCGGGCTTGCACACGTGAAGCTGCGCTTGCTTGCCGATAGCGCCGGCGATGGCCAGTCGAGATCCGTCAGGCGAGAACATGAACTCGCCGAAGAGCTCCGCCTCGGCATCCTGCGCCGCATTGGCCGGCGGCCACGCCTGTCGTGCATCGCGACCATCCACCGTCATGGTGAACACGCGGACGAAGGACCGCTTTGAGCGCTGGTAAAGACATGTCACAGCCATGCGCTTGCCGTCGGGCGCGAAAGCGGCGCGGCCAACCGCGTCGGGCCCAGTCCGCGGATTCGGGTTGACGGCCATCACGCGCTTGGGGAAGGCCAACCGGCGAGCGTGTCTCTCCTTCAGCGACATGGCATAGACCGATAGGAGGATGTACCTCGGGTTGCGGCCGGCGCGCGCCCAGATGATCTCCCGAGCGCCGGGCATGACCGCGAACCCGATGACATCGCCCGTTGTCGTCAGTTTGGCCGCTTCGGCTCCCTCGATGAGCCAGACATCGTTGCCGGCCAGGAACGCGACGATGTCGGTATCGGCGATCCATGCGCCCTGCGTGATCGGAGCTTGCGCCTGGTCCGGCAGACGCGCCTCCCACGTGGGGGCGCCGTCCGGCATCGAATGGCACACAGCAACGCCATCGGCAACCGTCAGGAGCCGCGCCGAATCCTCGCGCCACACAACGGGCACCGCCGGGAGTGTCCCGATCCGACGCGACCGATTCGCAACGGTGTCGTGCACAAACACGCCCACGCCGTCGCCGGTCTGACGAGCATATGCGATGCTGCGGCCGTCGGGTGACCAGAGGGGACATGAGGCCTGACGCACGCCTCGAAGGGCGCTGGAGCGACCCGTCTGAAGGTCAACGACCCTCAGTACGGAGCTGCCCTTAGAGCTCGGCCAAGCGGTGACGATCTTGCGGCCGTCGGGCGACCAGCCGATGACGCCGCACGACGATGGTCCGCAGCCGCCAACGAGCGCTGCGAAAACGATCTCGATAAGGAGCATGACCTGGCGTTTCACGAGGCGCGCCTCCTGTCCTGAGATAGAACCGCGGGCCGCCGACGCAGCCGTGGCCCTTGCCCGCAACCGGTCACATTATGGCATAGCGCCCGAAGCGTGGCATCTATGCGTTGCGCGCTCAGCCACCGCGTCCGAATCGGATTCCGGTCGCTCTGTGTGGTATGAATGGCGCATGCCGTCGGTGCGGGCATAGGCCGCGCCGGTGTTCCGAGGAGGTCCCGCGTGTTTCGAAACCGATATTCGGTCAGCCTGGCCGTCATCATATCTGTGCTCGCTCTGGCATCCTGTGGCCCGAAGGGCGAGAAAGCCGCATACACCGTGTCAGGCCCAAACGTGTTCCGGTATGCGATGCAGTCCAGGCCGACCTCGCTGGATCCGGCCACGGTCGAGGACGGCGACACCATTGACATGCTCATGCAGGTTTTCGAGGGCCTCGTTCAATGGAGTGAGTCCAACGAGATCGTTCCCAACATAGCGGAGCGGTGGGACATCAGCGAAGACGGGACTGTGTATACGTTCCACCTGAAGCCCAACGTGCTGTTCCACAAACCGTTCGAACGTAAACTGACCGCCGAGGACTTCGTCTACTCGATCACGCGCGCCCTCAGCCCCTCAACGAAGTCGGCGACCGCGATGAACTATCTTAACGATATCGTCGGGGCGAAGGATGTGGCCGACGGCAATGCGAAGGTCCTCAAAGGCGTGCGCGCCGTTGATGCCGCCACCCTCGAGATCACCATTGACCGCCGGAAGCCCTACTTTCTCGGCAAGCTCACCTATCCGACCGCCTATGCCGTGTGCCGCGAAGCCATCGAGAAGAACAGCGGGCGCTTCGATGAGAAGAGCATGATCGGGACCGGACCGTTCGCATTGGCCCAGTACAAACCGGGCTACAGCGTGCTGCTCGCGGCCAATCCGGCGTATCATGGCGGGAAGCCGACCCTCGACGGACTGGAGCGCCCAATCCTGCCCGACTCCAACACGCGCCAGACCCGGTTCGAGTCCGGCGGGACCGACATCACCGACATTCAGCGCGCCGACCTGAGCCGAATACAGGCCGACCCCACACTGGGTCCTCAGCTCCGCGAGTTCCCGAGGGCGAACATCTGGTACCTGGCGCTCAATCAGCAGGCGTTTGCGCCCTTCAAAGACCGGCGCGTCAGGCAGGCATTCGCCCATGCCATAGACAAAGATGCTGTGATCAAACTCGCGCTCAAGGGCACGGCCACCAGGGCCAACGGGATCATCCCTCCCGGAGTGCCCGGCCACAACCCGGCATTCAAGGGGCTTGCCTACGATCCCGTACGGGCGCGAAAGCTGCTGGCCGAGGCCGGTTTCCCGGGCGGCAAGGGCTTTCCGAAGCTCACCATCAGCTTCAGGCAGGGCTACAAATACATCGAGGATTCCGTCGTCGCCATCCGCAGCGATCTGAAGCGCAACCTCGGCATCGAATGCGACATCCAGCAGATCGAATGGGCCCAGTTCCTCAAGCAGCGCACCGACGGCACCTTGCCCTGCTACCACCTCCGATGGGCGGCCGACTACCTCGATCCCCAGAACTTCCTGTCCCTGATGCTGCGCACGGGCTCGCCCGAGAACACCATCGGCTACTCGAACCCCGAGTTTGACCGCATATGCGACGCGGCGGACGTGGAGCCCGATCCCGCCAAACGGCTGAAACTCTACGCGCAGGCCGAGCGAATAGCCGTGGACGACGCACCCTGGGTGCCCATCCACCACCTCCGGGATGTCGAACTCCACAAACCGTATGTCAAGGGCCTGAGAGACAGCCTGATGGGCCACCTGCCCCACATCACCACCGCCGTATCCGGCCGGAAATAGACTGCGACGAGGGAGCCGAACACGATGCGGCGGCCATACCAATGGTCACCACCGACGTATCCGGCCGGAAATAGACTGCGAGTGTCCCGCCGCTGCTGCCCTTCTGCGTCAAGCGCTCGGGGGCGGTCGGTTGTGCTCCCCCGCCCGCCCCAGGGGCCGGAGGTGACGACGCACCGCCGAGCCGAATGTCTCCTCTCCCGCGCATGGTAAACCCCGGTCGTCCACGACGTGCCGCGCGCGGGAGAGGTTGGGTGAGGGATGAATGGCGACGCTCCCTCCCCCTTACCCCTCGCCTCTCGCGTTGGATGGGCTATCCCACGCTCGGAACGAAGAACTGCTCGAGGTACTTCTTGCCGATGAGGAAACCCTCCTCCCGGCCGACGGCGCTGTCCTCATGCTCGATGGAGAGCACGCCGCTGTAGCCGTTGCGGCGCAGGGCGGCAATGTACTCGCCCCATCGGATGACGCCAAGCCCGGGGATGACATACCTCCACCATCCGGCGTCATGCTGATTTCCGACCCAGGCCTTCTTGCGGGCGTTGATCTCGGTGTCCTTGGCATGGGTATGGAAGATACGGGGCGCGAACTTTTCGACCGCGGCTATGTAGTCAATGTCCTGCCATGCCAGATGCGAGGGGTCGAAGTTAAGGCCGAAGTTGGCGTGGGGAACGACCTCGAAGAGCCGATCCCAGTGTCCGAGATGCTGGATGTTGGTTGCGTACCAGTTCTCGAGTGCGATCTTGATGCCCTTGGAGGCCGCATACTCGACAAGCGGCGTGAACACCGCCGCGACATCCTCCTCGATGGTCTTCATCTTGCTCTTGCCGGGGACGGGCATACCTGCGAGCGTGCATACGACCTCCACTCCCAGGAGAGCCGCCGCATCAATCGCCTTGCGAACCGTGTCATTGGCTGCTGCGCGGCGCTCGGGATCGGCGTCGGTGTTGTTCGTGTAGGCCGCAACCGAAGAGACGACGAGTGCGCGCCGCTCCAGCAGGTCCTTTATCTTCCCTGCTGCTGCTGCGTCGAAGCCAGTCAGATTGATGTGGTTGCTGCCCGGGCCTGCGACGACCTCGAGCCCACCGAAACCGTATTCGCCGGCGAAAGCGGCGACATGCTCCAACGGATCGCCGCTGAATGGAGCGGTCAGAATACCGACGTACATCTGGATGAGTCCTCCCTGTGCCTGTGTCCGGCTGGTGCTTTGGATGCCATTCGGCACCCCACGCATACCATACCCGTAAGTGCCATGCGTTGCGCTATGTACGGCAGCGCACCGCTTGCGCCTCGCCTTTCACCTATCGCCCAACATGACCTTCACATCCCGACGCCGCTGGGGAGGAGTTACCGTCAGGCTGACGAGCCGCCCACTGCGAAGCACCCCTTCGACGGTGGTTCGATAGGGAGCATGCAGTTTGAACTCCACGTCCCATTCCTTCGGCCAGGCCGGGAACAGCAGAATACGCGTACCCTCGCACTGCATGAGCATGGTCTGCAGGGCCATAAGACCGTTGGCGCCGTGGTCCTGATCGGGTACCCAGTCGAAGTTCGGCCCCCAGAACGCCGGGAAGCGGCTTCCCGCATGCTTGGTGGAGAAACGGGCGACGACGGCGCGTCGTGCATCCTCGGTCAGCCCCAGGCAGGCAGCCTGCGTGTCGTCTTGCTGCCATCCCGCGTGACCCGGATGGAGCCGCCGAGCAAACGTGTCGCGCGCCAATGTCAGGCCGGGCTTTCCTACGCCATACAGCCTGAACGGGAAGACCGCATAGAGCTCCGGATTCTCCATATTCGACTTACGCCCCACCTTTTCGGCAGGCGAGAGCACGCGATGGCCGTTGACGCTCTTCGTCGGAACCGCAGGCAGCGCCCCCTGGAGCCTCTTCCACGCGGCCATCCGAACTGCGCCGACGTCCCGAGCGGGAAGACTGAGCAGCTTCGCCAAAACGAAGTGCAGTCCGGCGATTTCAGGCAGCGGGTTGACGCAGTCCCACCATGTCTCCAGCGACTGGGACGGCTCGAAGCGAAGCCTGCCCGATCCGTCTCTCGGATAGTGCTGGTCGAAAAACGCCACGATGGCGTCGGCAAGGGGCAGCAAGGTCGAGGTCAGGAGCTTGCGGTCCGATGTATAAAGCCAGTGGTCAAACATCATGGCCGTCAGCTCAAGGGCGCCCGACCAGTGATACCGTATGTACTCGTTGTCACCCGGGAAGAGGCCCTTTCCGCGCCGGTCCCAGCCGTAGCCCATTCCCCCATTGTGGTAGGCTCCCCAGAAGTACATGGTCTCGGGAAAGAAGGCACCTCCGTGGCGGAAGTACTTGGCGGTACGGTGTGTCGCCAGGTCCAGTGCCCTGCGGTACATGCCGAAGAGGGGCGTCATCATGTCGAAGTCGCCGGAGGCGAGCATCGGCCAGTAGGGTAGGCGCGTGTTCTGGAACCAGTACATGCCTCCCCAGGCCCTGTAGTCCGGATCGAAGCGCCGGTCGGTATCCACGGTGAAGATGGAGCCGTTGAACTTGATCGGAAAGGCTCCGCGTCCGGCGCATGCTGAAATGAAGCGCTGGAGCGCGTAGCCCTGCGACACGACGAGATGTTCGGGCCGCCCGTCCGCCGCCGACGTGCCCGCAGCAACACGCTTGCCGTTGATGTAGAGCTCCTTGCGGCCGTTGGCGGCATCGTATACCCCGGCTACGTGCGTGAACCGATCGGTCGGGAGTTTCGCGTCGTAGGTGAGCGCTCCGCCCGCTACGATCATCCGCAGCGAGTTGCCGGGATACGTATCGAGCAGGTAGCCGTCGTCGTCGCCGGCATGGGTCTTGTCTACGATGCGTGCGCCGCCCGGCGGAAGCTTATCCGGCTTGATCCACCCTTCGATCGTCACAGCATCGCTCAGGTCAAGCGCGGGTGCGTTCGGCGTCTGCAGATAGGCGTCCCCATCGAATCGAGCCGCGTGTCCGTCAGGCCAAGGAGCTTCCGGCTCGACTTGGAAGGTGCCGATGGCCTTCAGGGCCGGACCCGGCGGCCCATGGCTGGGCAGAGTCCCATTGTTGATAGCGCCCAACGGCCACCGTCCTACGATGCCCGGTTTCCATGCTCCTCCTCGCGCAGAATCCGCGATCTCGGCCGCTGAGAGCGCGCGCCTGTAGAGCGACACGTGCGCCATCAGCCCTCGGAACCGGTTCTGGCCGTCGCTATCGGCGCCGATCCTCAGCGGGAGGGTGTTGCGGCGGATGCGGGGCCCGGAAGCCGAGCCCCTCGAGGCGGTAACGCGCAGCCAACTGCGCTTCCAGAATGCGTCCCACCAGTCGGCATGTTCGGCTCGGGCCGTGTCCACCGATACGGCCTCCGCGGCATGGCGCGCCCGGCCAAGCAGCGCAAGCCACGCTTCCGGGGTATCGGTCTGGGCTGTGAGACACGTGATGGAGAGCCTCGCTCCGAGAACGGGCTCCGTCGTGATGAGCGTTCTGTCGTTAGGCTTCGTCACACGCCCCGTGCGCGGATACAGGCACATTTGTCCGCCGAACGTCCGATGGAGCAGCGGGTCCCGCTGAGTCTCCGCCAGTTCATCAAGGCCCTGATGGCGGAGCGTGATCGGCCATAGCGATGCCTCGTTCCGGTGATACCACGTCACGTTGGCCTTCGTGTCGGCACAGACCACGTCGGGATACGAATGGGGCGGATCGTTGGCCGAGAAGCCGTCCACGCCCGGGCTTTCCTCCGGCGCCAGGGGGCGTTTGTCGGTGCGCCAGACCTCCAGAGCTGCCTGAAATCGCGTCGGCACGTCTGATGCGTGCTCGATGTGGATCACCGGTCGGTTGGCGTCCACCCACACACGGATGCGCGTGGCGCTGCCCCTGGGGCCGGCAGACACGGCTATCTCGCCCTGCCGCAGCCGGAGCGCCTGCTTGAATGGCCGCCCCTTCCGGAATGGGGTGGGCGTCAGCGCGACCCGGATACGCCCGAGCTTCAGCAGGCGGCAGTGCTCATCCCATGCATCGGTCTTGGAGATAAAGAAGAGCAGATCGCCTCCATCCTCGATCCACAGGTTGATGCCGATGTCGCCGTTGCCGAGCGGCATGGACCCGCTGGAGTCCTTGCTCGGAGTGGTCCAGACGACGTTGCAGGCATCGAGTGGATCGGCTCCCGCGGCCTGCATCAGCCCCGCCAGAAGCACCAGGATGACTGTGGCGCGAAACATGGGCTTCCACCTCCAGACCGGATTCTACCAACCGGCGCCGCAAGCGGCAACGCTCAGCCCCGATCGGGCGCGCGAGTGGCCATCCGAGCGGCGCGCCGACGCCGCGACATGATCGGCAGCACGAACATATAGGCTCCAGTGCCAACCAGCACAAGCAGGGCTATGCCATTCGGCAGGAAGACCGCATAGCGAGCAAGGTCGTGGAACCAGTCTCCCGTGTGGATATCTTCCATCAGGTCCGATCGGCGATAGGCCACCTGGCAGATCTCGCCCGTCACCGGGTCGAGCTGTATCTCCCATCGGTTCCGGGCCGTCACTTTGATCAGGCCGCGCCTGGGCCGGTAGTCAACGCGGTCAACATCCTCCCACGAGCGTATGCGCGCCTCGGACACCGAGCGGCATCGGTCCAGAACATCCGCCAGCGACAACGTGGGGGCACCGGCGCCGCCTCGATGTTCCGGCGGCTGAATCCACGGCACATTCTTGTTCACCTGAAGGAGCAGTCCTGACACGACCACAACCAACGTGGGAACACCCGCTGCAGCGGCAAGCCAGTAATGCACCCGCCTTGAGCCACGCTGGATGTTCATGGGGTGGTCCCGGACGCGTTGGCCCTGGCCTCCTCCTCGCGCTTGATGGCCTCCTGTATCCATGCCCGAACCTCGGCACGCTTGGTCAGCGCCTCGGCGGCGCCGGGGTAGAGGAAGGCCGGATCGGACAGCACGGCGGTCATGCCCCCGTCCACCACGAAGTTGGCTCCTGTGCAGAACCGCGCTTCGTCGGACGCCAGATAGACGGCGCATGCTGCGATGTCCTGCGGCAAACCGGCGACGGGCAGCGGCTGCTGAAGCTCACGCATTCGCACGTGCCAATCGCCGAAGCGCTCGTGGAACTCGGCGGCCATGTCGGGACCGAAGCGTCTTTCGATCCAGTTGCCGCGATCGTCGAGCCAGATGCTGCCCGGCGAGATGCAGTTGACGCGTATCTTGCGTCGGGCAAGCTCCACCGCCATCGCGCGCGTGCCGGCAATCAGCGCGCCTTTGCTCGCGGCATAGGCCGACATGTGGTCGCCGCTCGCCATCCCGTGGACCGAGGAAATGTTGATGATGCTGCCACCGCCCCGCTCGGCCATGTGGGGATACGCCCAATGGACGCCCATGATCACGCTCTTCACGTTCGTATCCATGAGGCGGTCGTACTCCGCCTCGAGATCGTCGGCGTCCAGATGCCGTGAGAATGAGGCGATAGCGGCGTTGTTGACGAGGATGTCCAGACCCCCGAAGCGCTCGATTGTCGCTTCGACCATGCGCCTGAGGTCCTCGGAAACAGAGACGTCGGTCACCGCAGCCAGGGCGGTTTCTACGCCGAGCTCCGCCTGCAGTGCCTTGAGACGGTCTTCCGTCCTTGCGGCCAGCGTCAAGCATGCTCCTTCGGCGGCGAAGCGGCGCGCTATGCCGGCCCCGATCCCGCGACTGGCTCCCGTAACGATGGCGACCTTGCCCTTAAGACGTTGCATTTCGGTTGAAAGCGACCCCGGGGCCGAGACTGGAGGGCTGATCGCATGGCCTCCTGGCCGCTCCGGATTCTACCCGAACGATCCGCAGGCATGGTCGGCGAGGCTCAGGGTACTATGCCCACATGAACGAGCTCCCACGCACTCAGACCGCGAGTCCGACGGCGAACGCCGACATTGCGGTCCCATTGGAGCGCGGCATCAGCCGCCGGCAAGCGCTGCTCGCAGCCGCGATGGTTGGTCCGGCGCTGTTCGAGACCTCGGAACCCGATTTCGCCGCCGAGGCCGATCGGCTGACGGACCTCGCCCAGCTCACCTTCTGGGACCGAGGGGCCGGCATGTACCGTGCGCCTGTCGCGGGCGCCGAGACGGTGCCATCCGATCCGCTGCATGACCGCGGCTATGTCCTCTGGCCTTCCATCGAGATGCTCCACGCGCTGGTGGAAGGGGAGATGGCGCGCCCCGGGCGGTACCGGCGAGCGATCGCGGAAGTCTATGATGGGCTGGAGAAGTACCGGAACTCCGACGCGCGCGCCTACAATGCCTGGCTGGACTTTCCCGGCAACGTTGATCGGTACTACGACGACAACGCCATCGTCGCGCGGGTGCTCGTCAAGGCTCACCGTGTCACGCGCGAGCGCCGATACCTGGATCGAGCCCGCGACGTTCTCGACGGCTTCGTTCGGCGCGGATGGGATCCCGGCGGCAAGCCCGGCGGCATGCAGTGGGGCGTTGACCCATCGAAGCAGGGGACGGGCGACAGAGCCGCATGCTCCACCTCCATGGCGGCCCTGGCGGCGCTCGAACTGGCCCTGGATGGCTGCGATGTTCGGCGCGGCGTCGCCTGGGCCGGTGCGCTCATGGACTGGCTTGTCGAGCGCCTTCTGGACAGCGATAAGCTCGTCAATGACGCACTCGAACCTCCCGACTGGCGGGTCCGGCGGGTGAAATGGACGTACAACACCGGCATGGCCATCCACGCCCACGTCCTCCTGTGGCGTCTGACGCACAGCCGATCACGCCTAGACACGGCTCGGGCGATGGGCGACGCTGCCATGGACCGCAAGGGACGCATGTACGACGGGCTGGTGAAGGACCCCGAGAAGAACCACTGGTTCGACACCAGCTTCTTCGTGCCCTATCTGGCCGATGGGCTCGTCGAGCTTTCTCGTGCCACCCGCGATAGCCGCTACGCCGCCGAGGTCCGGCGAAACGCTCGATATGCCTTCGAGCGTCTGCGCGATCCTGCCGATGGGCTCTACTTCCGCAACTGGAGGCTCTGGCGCATTGACCGCGCGCGCCACGAGGCCTGGCGCACTCTCACCGGCGGCACACATCCGCTGGAGCCCGACTGGGACGAGCGCTCGAAGGCCCCTGCGGCACTCAAGCTTCCCGAAGCCTCGCGGCCCGTTGCGAAGACGCTCCTGGCCAATGCTGGCATGGCAAGGTTGTTCCGAATAGCGGCAAGGGCGCGGGCGGCGTGAGCCCTCAGTACCGCACCGCCGTGAGCGGCCCCTCGTCGCTGAAGAGATAGCAGAGCTTCGGGTCGCGCAGAGCAGCGGCCACATCCGCCTCGCGCCCGTCCACCGTGGCCTTTGCCCATACGAGACGCACCCCGTGGCTGTAGTCAACGTATCGGGCTGAGTGAACGAGGCTCACCGGCTGGATTGGCTTGCCGTCGTCGCGGTGCCATCCGTAGATGGCCGCCTTGCCGGCGCGCTCGTCAAGGTCCCGGCAGATGACGATGTCCTTCTTGTGACCGGCAAGGACGGGCCCATTGGGCACGCCTCGACGCTGCTCCTGGATGATCGCGTTATGGGTGACGAAGGTGGTCCATGCCTCGCGAGCGGAGGTGAGCGGTCGGGGCTGCAGGCGGCTCCCGGCGGCGCGCCAGACCTCGTCGCTGATGCGCGGCGTCGGCAGCAGGCATCCAGCCGCATCGGCGATCTGCTGGGCCGTAGTCGGCCTCATCGGGACGCGAATGAAGTCGTCATCGTTGCCGAGCGAGACGACATCGGCCGTCACCCAAACGGTTACGGAATGGTCGCGCCCGTCGGCGTCGCGTGCCGTGAAGGCGATGCGGCGCAGTTGGCGAAGGAAGTCGGGCACGTTGCCGCTCGCGAATGCCTCGGCGATGGCCATCTCCCGCTCGTCAGGCGAGAGCTTCGCCATACGGTCGGACAGCTCGGACCCGTTCGGCGCTTCGAGCGGCCTGGCGGGCAGAACCAGGTTCGGCCCGGGCTCGGAGGGCTCGATGAACGACGTGAACGAGCGGGGCAGGTCGAAAGCGACTGCCTGCTGCGTGCCCCACGTCAGAGCATGGAGCACGCCGTTCATGTCTCCAACCAGCGCGGTGTGCAAGATCGCGTTGGCGTAGTTGCGATGAACGCGCACGTCAACCTGGCCGGCGGCATCGGTCCACCGGTCGCACTTGCCGCAGAGCGACTTGGTGAGGGGACGATGTGCATCAATGGCCGACCGCATGCGTGCGGTTGCGCGCTGGGTGCCGCCATCGGGGCCGACCACGCGCTTGCCGTCCAGCGTCACGAACCGGTCATCGTAGGCCACGATGACGAGTTTCCGTTGGGCGTCGCCATCGAGCCATGCGAGCAACGGCCCGGCATGCTTGGTGTGGTCGAAGCTGTAGTTGGCATCAAGCAAGCCGATGCGCCCGATCCATTCGGGCACGGCTCCGGACTCGATCAGCGCCCAGATCAGGGCCCCGCCGCCGCTGTGGGCAAGCATGGCGACCGACGCGTCAGGGGCAACGCGCCGCCGAATGCCCTCGATCAGGTTGCGGGCAACAGCGGCCGGTTCACGGGTGGCTGCACGCCACGCGGGCCAGCTTTTCTGGGGCGATTGGAGGACCGCAAGCGCAACGGATTGATCGGGATGCAGAGCCCGGTAGGCGCGCACCTGAGCCGCCACGTGCTGGATGTCGTACTTCCATTCGGCAGGCGTGCGGGGACGCCTGCCGATGGTCTCCTCGGCCGTGCTGCCATTCGGGGCGGCATACAGTATTAGCAGCGACGGCGTCGCACCGACTGGCGCATTCACGGCCACACGGACGCCGCCGTCGAGGGTTTCGTAGCGGACGGACTCGGCTGCCGGCACCGCCGACACGGTGTTGCACAGAACCACTGCGACGAGCGACCCGACTACCGGCCGAATCGGTCCGGCAAGACTCCACACGTTGGCGGTGCCGCTAGACGTTCTTTCGAATCCACTCCCCGCACTTGCGGTAACCCACATCGGTCGGTGGCGGACCTTCGTATTCGGCGCACCACACACCATCGTAGCCCGCATCTTTCAGGCACTTGACGGCATGGGCAAGGTTGATCTCACCCTCTCCGAGCGCCGCGCCTTTGTAGTTCTCGCGCGAGCCGAACCCGTCCTTCAGGTGTGTATGGAACGTGTGCTTGGCCAGGATCTCATAGTAGCGGTTGATCGTCGGGATGTCGTGACCGAACCAGCGGTAGTTCATCGTGTCGAGGTTGACGCCGACCCTCGGCGAGCCGACGGCCTCAATGAGCGCCAACTGCCGATCGCCATCGTTCGTGCAGTAGCCGTGGTTGTCCACAGCGAAGACGACATTGCGCTCCTCAGCATACTCGACGAGCCGCTTCAAGCAGCCGGCCATCGCCTCGACCCAGCGCGCCTCGGGCACCGAGTCCTTCGGCTGGCCGCCCTCCGTGCGGATGACCGGGCATTCGAGGATGTTCGCCAGCCGTATGACATGCTTCATGCGCTCAACCTGAGCCGCGACGACCTCAGGGTCCAGGACGATGAAATCGTTGCTCGCGGCAAGCGACGAGACCTGCAGACCCCGTGCCTGAACCATCTTGAGCACCTTCTCGGCATCGGCTTCCGGATTGGACGCGTCCTTGGCCCAGACGTCGCCGATCTGGAGCTCGACATACCCGAATCCAGCGTCCGGACAGTAGTCGAGGAACTGCTCGAACGTGAACTGCGGGAAGTTGTAGTGGATGACACCGACCTTCATGTGGCATTCCTTTCGCGAGAGTTGGCTCGCTGCTTACCGATGATACCCAAGAGTGGTTTCGCGCTGCTGTAGCCAGTGCCCGGTAGTGGCGGCAAATCACGGATTGCCGGCACGCACGCGCCGCGCGACGGATGGCCCCGCCGGTGATTGAGTGGCGACTTGCGCGCTTCAGGCGAGCCGTTGCCCCCGCCCCCTGGGGCGGGCGGGGGCAAGGGGGCGGGGGACGTCGCCATTCATCCCTCTCCCAGCCTCTCCCGCGCGCCATACGTGGCGGACAGCCGAGGTCTGCTATGCGCGGGAGAGGGGACATTCGGCTCGGCGGGAGCCTCGCCCTCCCACGTCTCGGCGGTGCGTCGTTACCCCCGCCCCCTGGGGCGGGCGG
>DYKI01000005.1:0-7153 GCA_020722705.1 Chthonomonas calidirosea
GAGAGCCGAGAGCCGAGAGCCGAGAGCCGAGAGCCGAGAGCCGAGAGCCGAGAGCTGAGGGCTGAGAGCTGAGGTCGGCGGCTCGGCAGGAGCCTCGCCCTCCCGTTGCTAAGGGCTGAGAGCCGAGAGCCGAGAGCCGAGAGCTGAGGGCTGAGAGCCGACTTGCGCTGGGGCGTAGGAGACCACTCGTGAGACGCCCGGTTCCTGCATGGTGATGCCGTACCAGCGCGGCGCGCTCTCCATCGTCGTCGGGTTGTGTGTGATCACGAGGAACTGCGTGTCACGAGCGTAATCGGTGATGAGTTGCGCGAACTTGTCCACGTTCGGCCCATCAAGGGGGGCGTCCACCTCATCGAGGACAACGATCGGGCTCGGCCGGACCGTGAGGAAGCTGAACAGGAGCGCCGCTGCCGTCAGCGCACGTTCACCCCCGGACAGGAGTGCAAGGCTGGTCGCCTTCTTGCCGGGCGGCTGTGCGATCACCTCGATGCCCGTTTCCAGGAGATCATCGGGATTGGTCAGGACCAGGCGGGTTCGGCCTCCGCCGAATAGACGCTCAAAGAGGATGTTGAACTGCTTCGAGACTGCTTCGAACGTCTCCATGAACACGGCACGAGTGCTGCGGTCTATCTCGGCGACGGTCTCCCTGAGTGACGCCGAGGCGGTTTCGAGGTCGGCTCGCTGCGTCTCCAGGAACTCGTAACGCTCCGAGATTCGGCGAAACTCATCGGAAGCACCTGTATTGACGGCGCCCATCGAGCGTATTTCGCGCCGCAGCCGTATGATCTCGTTCATGGTGTCCCTGTCAAGATCGCCGGGATCGGGAGCCGCCAGGGCCTCATCGAGCGACATGCCGTAGTCATCGGTCAGTTTCTGCGCGTGTTGGGCAAGGCGGATTTCGAGCCGCGCGATCAGCAGTTCTTCGGCGTGGAGGTTGTCCATGGTGACGCGTCGTTGTTCGGTTGTCTCCTTGATCGCGGCGGTGAGGCGGAAGCTCTCCTCGAGACGCCGTTGGCGCTCGTCACGCCAGTTGGCGTAGGCGCTTTCGCATTCGTCCAGCTTTCGGCGAGCCTCCTCCGATGCTGACTCGAGCGCTTCCCGCTCCCGTTCGCATTCGCCGATCGTTCGCGACAAGGCCTCACGCTGTGCCTGCTTGGATGCTCGTGAAGTGCGCATCTGTTCCAAAGCGTCTGTGCTGCGCCGCAACGCTGTGCGCACGGCGCGTGTCTGCTCCGCCAGGCGTCCCGCCTCGACCTCCAGGGCCGCCACGCGCCTACGGGCTTCCTCGAGGGTCCGGGCTGCTTCGGTTGACCGACGGTCGGCTTCGGCGGTGTCGGTTTCGGCTTCGGTGTCCTCACGATCGTGAACCTCGAGAAGCCGAACCCATTCCTCCTGCTCGCGCGTAAGGTCGGCAAGCGTCCGCTCAAGCCGCGCGACCTCGGCAGCCAAATCATCAGTACGCCGCCGCTCGGTTGTGAGCGCACGGTCGGCTGCCGAAGCGTCTCTGCGCGACTCCAGCAACGCTGCGTGGCATTGCGCGTACACCCGGGCCGCCGCTGCTGCCGAAGCGCGGGCATCACCGAGCGCCCGATCCGTCTGTTCGAGCTCCTTCGTCAGACTGCGAACCTCGCTGTCGAGCGCGGCAGCGTCGCGCGTCAGGTCATCTATCTCGCCCTTGCGGCTCACCAGCCTGGAAGCCTTGCCACCGATGGAGCCGCCGGTCAACGCGCCCCCGGGTGCCAGAGTCTCACCGTCAAGGGTCACGAAGCGACGCCATCCAGGAAGCATGCGACGTGCCGCTGTCGCCGACTCGACGGTATCAAAGACCGCGATCCGGCCAAGCAGGAGATTCACGGCGGGAGCGTATCGGGCATCGAAGTCCACGAGCCGCGCCGCCACGCCCAATGCGCCCGGCGCTTGGCTCGGCGGTATCGGATCGTTCGGTCGTGGCGGATCGAGGACTCCAAGCGGCAGGAAGGTCGCCCGCCCAAGCCTGTTGGCCTTCAGGAAGCTGATCGCTGAGCGCGCCTCTCTATCCGACTCGCAGATCAGTGACTGCGCGTCGGACCCGAGGGCCACCTCGATGGCCGTTCGGATGTGCTCGGGAACGTGCAGCACGTCAACCACCGTGCGGAACGTGCCCTGGATCGAACCTTTGCGGCATGCTTCCAAGACAGCACGAACCCCCTGGAACAGGCCTTCGCCCGACTCGTGAAGCTCGTTGAGCGTGCGGAGTCGCGAAGACATCTCAACGAACCGGCGCCGCACGGTCTCGACCGCTGAAGCCGCCACAGCGCGAGCATCCTCGGCCTGACGAACGGCTGCATCGGCGATCTCCTGCGCTTTGGCTGCAGTCAGGACTTCAGCCTCCAGTTCAGCGACACGGCGGTTCGCTTCGTCAGTCTCAGCCTCGGCCCGCGCCACAATGTGCGCCTGACGCTCGACGTCGGCACGAGTCTCGTCAAGCCGTCGTCTGGTCTCGCTGATTCTGGCTCTGCATGCTGCCAGCGCAGCCTCACGAGTTGACCGCTCGGCAAGCCTGCGCCGCTGCTCTTGCGCGCGATCGCGACCTTCTTGTTCGGCTTGCCGCATGGCTCGAAGAGCGGCATCGAGATGCGCCCGCGCCCTGGCCAGTTCACCATTGCGGTCACGCTCCTCGGCTTCGAGGCGTTCAAACCTGGCCTGGTCCTTCCGCATCTCCGCTTCGGCCGCCTGCTCTCGGCCCAGGAGCTCGCGAATGTCCTGCTCAAGAGCTGCTGCCGCGGCCTCCGAGTTTTGCGCACGCTGGATGGTCATTTGCAGCTCGTGATCGGTGCGCTCGAGGTGTGTCATCGCTCCTTGCCGCGACAGACTGGCGGCCTCCAGTTCCGTCTCGGCTTCTGCCAGGCTGTCGCGAACCGAGAGGTTCTGCCGCTCCATCTTGGCAAGACGGTCATCGAAGTCGCGGACGGCTGCTATGTCCATCTCACGGTCGTGACGTGCCGCGTAGAGCTCATAGTCGGCGCGTTTCACCTCGCTGACGAGCAGGTTGACCTCGATCGTGCGAAGCCTCTCGTTCAACGCGAGGCAGCGTTCGGCGATCTCCGCCTGCTCTCGCAGTGGCTCACGCTGGGTGTCCAGCTCGCGCACGATGTCGTTCACTCTCGTGAGGTTTGCCTCCGCGGTCTCGAGCTTTCGCATGGCCTCGCGCTTGCGCAGGCGGTACTTCTGGACGCCCGCTGCCTCTTCGAAGAGCTCTCTCCGGTCTTCGGGCTTGGCCGAGAGGACCGCGTCCACTTCGTTCTGGCTGATGAAGGAGTAGGCGCCGCGCCCCATGCCGGTATCGAGGAACAGATCAACGATGTCCTTGAGACGGCACTGCGAGCCGTTGATCGTGTAGCGGCTCTCACCTGAGCGGTAGATGCGCCGCGCAATCTCGATCTCCGCGTACTCCACGGGCAGGCTATGATCGGTGTTGTCAATGGTGAGTCGAACCTCGGCCATTCCGAGCGGCTTGCGGCGCTCGCTTCCGGAGAAGATGAAGTCGCGGCTCTCCGAGCCTCGGAGAAGGCGCGGGTTCTGCTCGCCGAGGACCCAGAGGAGGGCATCGGCCACATTGCTCTTGCCGCAGCCGTTTGGGCCGACCACAGCCGTTACGCCATCGCCGAGCTCTATGTCCGTTTTGTCAGCGAAGGTCTTAAACCCGGCTAGGGAGAGGCGTTTGAGTTTCACCGGCTGGCCTGAGAGAGAGTAGTGCCGATTATACCCGCCCGGCTCCACACGAAGGTGACGCCGTTCGGCTCGGCGAAACCCTTGGCGGCCCGACGCCGTAATGCGGGCGGGCGAGTCTCGATTGACCTCAACGACACGCTCCGAGGGGACTCAATGGTAAGTCTGCGCCGTGCGCTCCGTTACATCTTGCCCTATTGGCGGTGGCAGGTGGGCGCCCTTGTCTGCGCCCTTCTGGTTACGGCTTCCGAGTTCGTATGGCCCTGGATGAACAAGGTGCTCATTGACGAGGTCATGTGGCCGCGGTCGGGCGACGGTCCCCAGCGCATAGCGGCTCTTGAACGGCTCATTGCAGTCACTGTGCTGGCGATGGTGGCGGGCACAGCGCTCGGCCTTGCTCGGGCCTATATGTTCGCACGCGTCAGTGAGCACGCAGCGGCGGACTTGAGACGCGACTTGTTCCGACACCTGCACCTCTTGCCCATGACGTTCTACGACCGACGCAAGACGGGCGGCATCATGTCCATCGTTCAGAACGATGTCGAGGCCCTGCAGGGCTTGTATGCCTCGACGCTCGTCGAGATTCTCACCAACTCGCTCATGGTGGTCGTTGCCTCCGGTCTGCTGCTCTGGCGCAGCCCTACTCTGGCCGCCATCGGACTGCCGGTTCCTCTCCTGTTCGCCGTCGCACTGGCTCTGTTCGGTCGCCCGCTGCGCAACGCAGGACGGCGCGTTCGTGACGATACCGGAGCGGTTCAGGAGGTGCTGCAGGAGAGCATCGCCGGCGTTCGCGAGGTGCGGCTTTTCGGGCGAGCGGCGTCGGAGCTGTCGAGGTACATGGAACGCGTCATGCCGCTGGTTGGATCCCGCATCCGGCAGTCGGTCCTCGGTGTTGCCAACGGCGCGCTGGCTCGGCTGATCGCCATGGGGGGCATGACGATCGTGCTCGCCGTAGGGGCGCGCATGGCCATCGCGGGCACCATGTCGGCAGGCGATGTGATCCTCTTCCTCACTGTGCTGGGGATGCTGTTCGGTCCGGCCGGAGCGTTTGTCAACCTCTATGCAGGGATCGCCATCGCCATGGGAGCCGCGGACCGAATCTTTGAGTTCGTAGACGCGCCGCCGGAAGCCGTGGCGAAGAAGCCTGCCTCGCTTGAATCACGGCCGCCTGATGTGCCTGCCATCGCCTTCGATGGAGTGAGCTTCCGGTACGGTGAAGAGGACCCGCTGGTGCTGGCTGACGTGAACTTCGAGATAGCCCGCAATCAGGTGGTGGCGCTTGTCGGGCCGAGCGGCTCGGGCAAGACCACACTGGTCTCGCTCATACCCCGGTTGTACGAGGCCGGCCAGGGCTCGGTGCGCGTTTTCGGCGTTGATGTCCGGGACCTTGATTTGGATGACCTCCGCAGCCGGATCGCCTTCGTTCCGCAGGAGCCCTATCTCTTCGGAACCACTGTCATTGAGAATATACGGTTCGGGCTCGACCGAGCGTCCGACGAAGATGTCATCAGGGCGGCTCAGGCGGCCAATGCGCACGAGTTCATCGAGGGCCTCCCCGATGGGTACGCGACACAGGTCGGTGAACGCGGCGTGAGGCTGTCCGTCGGACAGAAGCAGCGGCTTGCCATCGCGCGTGCCGTGCTGCGCGACCCGGAGATCCTCGTGCTGGACGAAGCCACATCCGCTCAGGATTCCGAATCGGAGCGACTGGTTCAGCAGGCGATCACGCGCCTGATGCGCGACCGAACGTGCATTGTCATCGCGCACCGGCTGTCAACGGTCAGACGAGCAGATAGAATCGTGGTGTTGGACGGGGGGCGCGTCGTCGAGCAGGGCAGACATGCCGATTTGCTCAAATCGAACGGGCTCTATGCACGTCTTCACAGCATTCAGTTCGGCGCCCATGAGCCCATGGCCGATTCTGTGGCCTAATCGCCCGGTGGGTGAGCCGGCAGCGTCCCGATCGTCTGTGTCCCATAGGCCCTCTGTGTCGCATCGGGCATCGGACGGGAACGCCGGCATCCAATGCATCGGTCACCTACCGAATGCGGTAGAGGTGAACCTGGTACGGGCCGAAGGCATCCTCGAACTTGCCGTCGGTGATGGGGATCGTCCGATTCTCGCCGATCGCCTCAGCCACAGCGCCTGGCCGTGCCCTCGGCAAAGCGAATGCGACTCGAGTCGGCGCGTTCACCATGCCCACAGCGAAGACGTAGCTATTCCTGCCCTGACGCTTTCCCACCGCCGAGACCGCAGGTCGGCTGCGCCGTTCCGAGTCGAGGACGGCTATGCCGACCTTCTCATCGGGCGCGTTGATCACCGGGGCAAGTCGTGTGATCTCGGCATTCAGCGTGGTCACGCCCTTGAGCATCTCCGGGTCGTCGAGCAGGGCAGCCTCGTTGAACTTCGGCTTGAACTCGTGGACGAAGTAGATCAAGCCGCGGGACCCGTTGATGATCGCCATCCATGCCTGTGATCGGACCTGATCGGGTGTTGCCTTGCGCCGGCCGTTATCAATGCGGGTGCATTCGAGGCAGTTCCAGACGATTCTCTTGCCGCCGGTCCACCGGCGCAGGCGCTCGACGCCGGCACCGACGTACCACATGAAGTCCGCCGGCTGCGGCTTGTCGAGTCCGGCTATCGGGTAGACATCGAAGGATACGATGTCGCCGCCGAGGACATACGTCTCGTAGTCGGAGAGCTTGGCACCCGATCCGCGCCCCACCCAGGTGTCGTTGATGACGCCCTGACCGAGGTTCAGCAGGACGGGACGCGTCGGGTCGGCCTTGCGCATCTGCTCGTAACGCTCGACGACCCGCTGAGGCGGCACGCATGGCCCCCAGGTCTGCTTGCCTGTCGCCGGATCCGTGACTGACTGTGCATTGTCAGGCTCGTCTTGCTGCAGCCAACCGACTATGGTCGGGTCGTCCAGACGCTTGAGGGCCAGCTCGTTCTGGTCGCAGATGACGGGCATGCCTGCTCGCTTGAGCTCGGCGAGTTGCGTTTCGGTCGGGCCCTGCCAGAGGCCGATGTAGAGGTTGAAGCCGGCGGCTTTGTAGCGCGACGCGTTCGACGGGTTCTGGAGCCATACCGCGATCGGAAACTGATCATTGCCCATGGCGGGCCCGCGCGACCATGGAGACGCGGGCTGCTGCTGCGTCAGGGCAAGCGCGAGGACTGGGGCGACTAGCGATGCGACCATACGCATGTACCTCCAGAATCATTGGATGCCATTTGTTGTGTGCCAGCCTTGGCTAAGCCCCAGCTTCAGCGTTCATCCTTCAGCGTTCACCGTTCAGCGTTCATCCCTCGGCGTTCATCCTTCAGCGTTCATCCTTCAGCGTTCATCCTTCAGCGTTCATCCTTCAGCGTTCATCCCTCGGCGTTCATCCTTCAGCGTTCATCCTTCAGCGTTCATCCTTCAGCGTTCATCCTTCAGCGTTCA